>JAYWEQ010000196.1:0-2500 GCA_043779185.1 Pseudobdellovibrionaceae bacterium | reverse complement strand
TCATAAAAAGCGAGCTCGTTTGTCAAACCATACAAACTTTGAGGCTATCCTGCGTTCAAATTTTATCATAAAACTTATTTTTGGAAGTCTTATCCTCATCTGGGTTTTGAGTTACTTCCGGATTTTTTTTGGCGCTGATGTGACTGATGAAGCACAATATGTAGCTTCGGCCTATTTGCCCTCGATCGGTGGCAAACCTTTCTTCAACGAACTTTATATTCAACAAACGGCTTCTTTGCTTTATGCGCCCTTTGTATGGCTCTATTCATTTGTCTTTGGATCATTGACTGGAATTATTTTAGCGATCCGACATCTTTATTTTATTTTTGCGGGCTTAACGGCGTACAGTGCTTATCGATATTTTCAAGCGACCTGCGATCGACTGCAAAGTTTTGCTTTATCAACTTTGTTCATCACATTCATCCCTTTTTGCATCCCAAGTTTAAGTTATAACACGATTGGGTATTTAGGAATTAACTGCTTCTTTATTTGGTCTGCGATCAGCTTAAGAAGTCCAAGGTTAACAGCCGGCATTTTAAGCGGTGCCTTTGCTTCTTTATCCGTGTGGTCCTACCCAACTTTGTGCATTCCAGTCGTTATTTTTTATATGATCACTTGTCTTTTCTTTTTTAAAGACAGGACAATCTTGCGTAAAATCTTGTCCTCGGCTTGTACCTTTGGATTAATTATGATTTTGACTTTGCCACTCTTGCTATTAGCTGGATTAGAAAACTTGGAAATGGCATTTAATTTCTCACGGGCCTCTGGCGCGGGTGGCGGATTCGAAAAAATTACTTATGCTTTTCAGACTTTATTTTCAACCTTACCCCCCGTTCAAATTCTTGTCCCCTTTGTGACTTTTTGGATATTTTTTGCTCGGTGGAAAAAATTAAGCTCAGTTTGGCTGTTTTCAGGGTTAACAATTCTTTACATCTCATTTTGCCTTTCAGCAAACTCTCGCCCCACGACAATTTTTGCAAGCCACCTGCATTTATGGTTTCTGTCCCAATTTGCGGTGGTTATATGCCTTTGCGCTTGGTGGTCAGCTCGCAAGTCCGATTTTCCGCTGGGGGTAAAGTTTTTGTTGCCCCTGGTGATCAGTGCATTTATCGGTTCTTTAGTATTAACGGCGACCAGTAGTATGACATTTTATCCCGCTATTTATCCCTTAGTTTTTGTCTTACTGCTAGCTTTCAAAGAATTCTTACCTGCTGGAAATCGGGTGGCGATATTATACCTAATATTAATAAATGTCGCGACATTGGGACTGAGTTATAGTTTCGTCTACCGTGATGACTCTGTCGAAAATCTGGGACATTTAATCCAAGAGGGGCCCTATGCGGGAATATTGACATCAGAAGCACGGGATCGCTTGTTAAATGAAATTCAAACCGATATTAATTCTTTAGCCAAAGCTGGAAATTCGATTCTTTTCTTTGACTCATTTCCTGCGGGATATCTGATGTCTTCTAAGCTTCCGGCCACAAGATCTCTTTTTATGCATCCGTTGCCAACCTATTCCTGGCTAAGGCCATTTTATGCTGACTATTACCTGGACGTAAATCATCAGCCTGACATTATTTTTGATTTCAAATTTATAGATTTTTCGAACCAAGAGCGGGTCAATTTTCATTATCCTGATGAAACATTCAGTGGAGATTTTTTAAGGTTAGCATTGTATCAACCAGGCTTTTATAAGAAAATTATTCAACGCGAAAGCTACAGTGTTTATTTACGTAACAAATAAAAGCCCGACATGGCTAAATTACTGAAGGATCAAATACGCAATGAACATCTCTGGTTTAGAAAAACATAAATATTTTAATACGTTTTTGCTTTTTTCGACTTTTATTTTGACGATTGTTACTTTTTATCTGCGCTTTGGTTATCACTTTGGAGTTAACGATCAGTGGGTTCTTTCGCCAAAAGGAATTTCCATGGCAGATCCTACGGCTTTTGTCGGCGACTGGTTCACCCATGGAGCTCCGCAGCCGCATTGGCTTTTTGATTTTTTTACGGCCCTCGGTGAAAAAATTGGTTATTTGCCGGAATTTTATTTACTTTATTGGTTAGCGACAGCCTTTGCTATGGCCACGTTCTTTACATGGATATTTCTTTGGATCAAGAAGCCTTTACTGGCCTTAGCGGGACCCCCTTTGCTTGCGCTTGGACCACATAGTCTGCTGGGTAGTGGGATTACACTTTGGGGTTGGGCGCTGCCACACTCCTTAGGTGGAAGCTTAGCCGTCCTTGCATTGGTCGCCTGGATGACGGGCCGCTACCGTTGGTGCAGCTTTCTTTTACTTTTTTCGACATTGATTCATGTTCAACATGGGGCCCATGCGGCAGGATTAATTCTTGTTGCCGCATTGGTTTTCAGATCTTTTAAAAAAGTTGGCTGGAGTGTCGTGGGTTCGCTGGTCATTGTATTTTCCATTGCTAAGGTTTTAGGCCTGGCGGGCGGTGGAGACGTGTTTTTAACCGCCTGTCAAAAATATAT
>JAYWEQ010000195.1:0-15928 GCA_043779185.1 Pseudobdellovibrionaceae bacterium | reverse complement strand
GCTAGGATTTGCAACTTGGTGGATGAAATATTGGATTTTTATTGGCAGCGAAAAAGCAGCCAAGGAACAGCCCCACGTAGCCAAGCATTATGGTTGGGGAGTTCTATTTGTCATCGGCTTGGTGATTTCAGCCCGAGGAGGGCTACAATTAAAGCCCCTCAGCTTCACCCATGCTCAAGTTTTTGCCTCTAGTTGGCTGAATAATTTAGTGATGAATTCATCTTTTTCAGTGATTAAAAGTGCGAATCACGAATCCTTAATCAGGTTGCATTTTTTTGAAAATGAAAATGAGCGCCTTAAATATTTGAATGGGTCTTTACCAGGGCCAAGTTTAATCGAAGGCTTGCGGCCACAAAGTCCTCAAAACGTGGTGATCATCATTCTTGAAAGTTTTAGCCTTGAGTACATGGGCAAAGTGAATGGCGATCAAGGATACACGCCTTTTTTAGATAGCCTGGCCGAAAAGTCTTTATTTTTTCAGCATGCCGTCGCTAACGGTCGGCGATCCATCGAAGGAGTTCCAGCCATCCTGACGGGCATTCCGACCTTGATGGATGAGCCTTTTATAACCTCGGCTTTTGCTGGGGATAAGATGATCAAGCTGCCTGAAATTTTGAAATCCAAAGGCTATCACACCAGTTTTTTCCATGGCGGGCAGAACGGCACGATGTATTTCGATTCTTTCACAAAAGGTTTGGGAATAGATAATTATTTTGGCGCGCGTGAGTATCCAAAAGCAGAAGATAACGACGGAACTTGGGGCATTTATGATGAACCCTTTTTTCAGTTTTTTGCAGGCATGCTGACGTCATTTCCGCAGCCTTTCTTTTCAGCGATTTTTTCCTTAAGCAGTCACCAGCCTTATAAAATTCCAGATCAGTATCAAAAGCAATTTCCGGAGGGGCCATTGCCCATTTTAAAAGCGGTCGCTTATGCGGATGATAGTTTAAGGAAATTTTTCGAAAAAGCAGCCCAGCAACCTTGGTATCATAATACTTTGTTTGTCATCACGGCCGATCACACACAGATGAGCTACCGCAAAGACTTTAAGAACGATATCTCGAAATACCGGATTCCGATTTTATTTTTTCATCCAAACCAGAAATGGCCGGTCTTGGATCCCCAGGAAGTTGTGCAGCAGATTGATATTCCCGTCAGTATTTTAGACTATCTTGGTATTCAGACCGCCGAAATAAACCCACTGACCCAGTCTGTTTTTATTGCTGGCGATAAGGCGGCCGCTGTCGATTTAGACGGGAAGTACTTCTTAATTGCAAAAGACTATTTTCTAGAGTGGTTGCCAGGAAAACCTGAAAAAATGTTTGCCCGTGATGATGTTTTTCAGGCGCATCCTTTAGATGAGCCCCTGGAAAGGAAGACGACCTTATTTAATAAATTAAAAGCCGAAGTAGAGTTTCACAATAATGGCTTATTAGATAACCGTTTACTTGTAAAGCCTGGCCTTTAAGCTTTGACCCCTAAGCCGCTGCCACTAGTTTTGCTCCACAATCGCCACAAAACTTTTGCTGCGGTGTTGTTGCAGACGCACACTGTGGACAAACAGGGCCTTCGTTTTTTTTCTTTTTCACTTCTTTTTCGTTCATATCAACGAAGCCTTTTTCGTTCCACTTGTCGATTTCACGAATGATTTTCCAGGTGAAGAAAATATTTTTATATTCTTTAATTTCGAATTCTAGTTTGACGCCTTGACCTTCAACATTGCGGCGTTTGGCCATAATGCCTTTTTGTTCTAAGCGCAAAAGATGATCGTTGTTCAGATTGATGCCAGTTTCATTTTTAATTTGTTCTTGGACTTTACTAAAATCCAAACTGACGACGCCGAAGCGATCAGCGACAATGCCCTCGGCGCCTTTAATAAACATCTCGAGCAAGTTTGCACAAAATTCGTCGTACTTAATGAGGTCGCCTTTTCCAGGCTTGTAAAAATAATATTGAAAGAACTCAAAAAAAGCTTCGACGACGCTGATGTCGTAAAAAATAATTTGCTGAACAATATCGGGCCCATCTGGATCTTCGGGGGCTTTTCCCATGACATGTTCTGCCAGCTTCAGTTTCACTAAAATGTTAATGGCTTGTTCCAAGCGTTTCGGAGATTCTCCGAGCACTCGTTGAGCGTAAGATTTCATCACGGACCATTCGACCTCAAGCTTGCCATCTTTTTGTTTTTCACCTTTATGGTTTCCGGCAAAAAAGATGGCGCCAAAAACTTTAGGAACCGCTTCATCGGGACAAGGGCTTGAATCTTTTTCCATTCTTGAGCTACGGACTTCGCTGATCGCTTGCTTCATGCGATCAGCTAAACTTTTAATGACCATTTTTAAAAATTGCGGAGCGCCTTCGTACTGTTGCTTAAAGATTTCAGCAGGAATTTCTAGAACGGCAGTTTCGACGGTGGCAACAGCGGCCGTCGCATGGGTGTTTTGTCCGGCAATCACGCCTTCGCCCAAGACCTGGTTGATTCCTAGTTGAAAAAGGTCGATATTTTTTTTACCGCGGATCAGACATTGGCTGACAGCGCCTTTTTGAATAAAAATAACATTTGTAATTTTATCGCCGTCTTTAAAAAGCACTTCGCCTTTTTTATAAATTTTCTGATTCGACATTTTTCACCTCGGAAATAGATCGTCTCTGCATCGGAAAAAGGCGGCCAGTAACGCAGAGCTAGTAAAGGAATTCTGGTCAAACATCCAGGTCTGGTGTAAGCTTCAGAAATCCATGGAGTATTATTTTAGTCCAGCTCCCCCGGAGCATCAAAAGCGGGAAAAAGCCAAAGCTCGTGATCTGCGAAAAACCCAATGGTGGAAAAACCAGATTGGCCGCGGTGTTTGCCACTACTGTGAGCAGAAAACGAAAACCTCGGAATTGACCATGGATCATTTGTTGCCAGTGGTTCGGGGGGGGAAGTCGGATAAAAGAAACTGTGTGCCGGCCTGTAAGGCCTGTAATAACGAAAAAGGGTATAAAACTTTAGCAGAATGGACCTTTGAGAAAAATGAGGGGAAGCCGCTTTAACGCAGGGCTCTACATGGATTCCTTGCTAAAACTCTTTCAGGTCTTGTTAATCTAATTAATCTAAGTAGTGTTATTCGTTCGCAAAACATAAAGGGATAGGTCCAGTGAGTAAGATTACCAAAAGCAGTACAGCGGAATATTTTGCAAAGAATCTTCAGCAGGTGGGTTTCTCCTCTCCTTTGAAAGCCGTTTTAACGACTTTGAAAGAAGCGGTCGATAATTCACTGGATGCTTGTGAAGTGTCTGAAATTCTTCCAGAACTTTCAATTGAGATCACCAAAGTCGGGATTGGTTCGACCAAAAATACAGATCTTATTAAAATTATCGTCGAAGATAATGGTCCCGGCATTGATCCGGACGATCTTGCCAAAGTTTTCGGAGAATATTTGGCGTCCTCTAAGTTTGGTCGAGGCCAATGTTCACGGGGACAGCAAGGGATTGGAATTTCAGCCGCAACCACTTGGGCACAGATGACCAATGCCCGCGGTGTGACTGTGTTAAGTAAAACGCCCAAAATGCGCAAAGCCATCAAAGCGCAAGTCGATGTTGATATTAAAACCAACACCGGAATTATTCGTAATAAAGAAACTCTAGATTGGGATAAAACCAGCGGCACGCGGGTTGAATTTATTATGGATGGTCGTATCCAGATGAACGGCGACGGCGGAATTGTGACTTATATTGAAGGCACAGTTTTAGTAAATCCCCATTTATCAATCCGCTATAAATTAGTCGATAACGACTGGGTTTCCATAGAGCGAGTCAGCAATGAAGTGCCCGAAATTCCTGGCGCCACATTGCCTCATCCGCACACTTTTAAATTGGGTGAGTTTATCACTCACTCCCATTTGTACGGCAAAGTCAGTCTTGCTAAATTTTTAACGACGGGTTTTTCCAGAGTGAATGACCAAGCCTTAAAAGACTTCGTAAAAAACGGTTTACCGAAGGGATTACTGGATAAATCCGTGACCAGTTTGACAGAAACTCATTTTAAAACAGTTTATGCTGCTGTTCAAAAATCAGAGCTGATGGCGCCATCGACAAAATCGGTCCTGACCATTGGTGAAGAGGCATTATCAAAAAGCATCCAACGTTTGGGTGAAATCGATTTCTTTTCAGTGGTGGCCAGAAAACCGACAATCTGTGATTTTAAACCAGTTTCAGTGGAAGTCGCCTTAGCGCGATTTAAAAATCGAAATTTAGAGGCCGATGAACCTGTGCAGTTGTTGCGTTTTGCGAACCGAGTGCCTTTGCAATTCGATAAATCCGGCTGTGCCATCACAGGGGCCATTGATTCTGTAAATTGGAAATCTTACGGTTTGCAACAACCCAAGAAATCTTTACCGATTGGGCCCTATGTTTTTGCAATCAGTGTGGTGTCGCCCTTTATTAAATTTAAAAATGCGTCAAAAGAAACAATTGATGCTTCCGATGATTTAGTCGAAGAGATCCGCCGAGCTGCCATGCAAGCCGGTCAAAAACTTTCACGCCACATTAAAAAAGAATTTAAAGAAGCTGATTTGGAAAGAAAATTAGCTCATATCGAGCAATTTGGGCCTATCTTAGTGGATAAGTTAGCTGAAATTGTCGGTGCGAATGAGGCTCGGAAAAAAAGAGCTCAAGAAGGATTAAAGAAAATCTTGGGACGCGATTCTAAGGAAGCCATCAGCCAATTTAAAGACGCTGTCGGAAAATTAGATGCGCAGAATAAGAAGCAGGCTAAAAAATCGGGCGGCAGCGAAGAGCCTTCAGAATCAGACCTTGATGTGATTGAAGAAGTTGTCGTAGCAAGTAAGACGAAGAAAAAATTAACATCCAAGAGAGTATAGGTAAATTATGGCAGGCGGCGGAAGTGGTCATTTCATAAAAATTCGTGAACTGAAACTTGATATCCCGACAGAGGCAAAGCGTCTGGCGGATCGAATGCTGAAAGATTTAGAAAATTCAAAAAGACCTTACTTAGAGGCTGTGAAAACAAGCTTAGATAATTCTTTTTATAATTCAAAAGTGGGATTTTTAACTCCTGGGGATAAACGAGTTCGCACGGAACTGAATGTCTCTAGCGTGCAAAAGTTGGCTCGGGTCGTTTTTATGCTCGAGATCTTACTGCGAAATTTAGATATTGGCGCCGTCAACACAAAAAGGGAATTATATTATATCTGTAAAGGTTTGATCCGCAGTGATAAATATTACCGTCCTTTGGATTTTGAAGATCAAAATGAATCGGATTCCATCATCGATTTTATCGGTGATATGATGCAAGTTTACCGGGAAGAACTGAACTGTTTTGCCAATGATCGTGGCGGTCAGACTTACTCCTCGCAATTGGTCGTGGAAGAAACGATGGCAGATAAAACTAAAGCAACGATTGATTTGGGATCTTTGGGAACTTCCCCCTATATGCCAAAAAATCGTCCGCAAAGTTTAAAACTGCGCGCGAAAAAGAAGATTGATTTCGCTCTGATCCTTGAGTCCGAAGGTACGGCGAACACTTTGCACACAATGGGATTTACTAAACGGAATAATTGCATCCTGATCGGTGCGCAAGGGGTTCCTTCGAATGCGGTTCGTGGTTGGTGCAAACTGATTTCGGATCAGCTGAAAGTGCCCATGTATTTTTGCGGAGATCTGGACGCCTACACATTACAAAATATTTACCGCACATTGAAAGCCGGATCGGCTGCGTCTTTAATTAGAAATGCGGATTTTTCGGCGCCTGAAGTTCGATTTTTGGGTGTTTTACCCGAAGACGTTAAAAAATATGATCTGTTCACTTACCAAGTTCGTGAAAATGACGTGGGTGAAGCGCGGTCCTTAAAAAAAGCCAAAGATGCTTTGGAGAATGATCCGTTCTTCTTGGATAAAAAGAATAAGGGTGTGGCCGATGTTTTGCGCTGGCTCCTGAAAGAAAAAGTTCGTTGCGAACAGCAAGCCTACTTTTCGGTGAATCCAAAAGACCCCATCTTTTTTGAAAAAATCATCTTAGATAAAATCAAACGGGGCGCTTACATTTAGGGGCGTTTTCCGCAATGAGATTAGCCCTCCGCGAAGAGCTGCAAAAAATCGATCAACAATCAGTCAGTGACTACGGAATTTCCATCGAACAATTGATGGAAAGGGCGGGGTCTTTGATGGCTGAAAGAATCGTCGCTTTGCCGGGTTTAAATTCTGAGAATCGTATCGGAATTTTTTGCGGGCCTGGGCACAACGGCGGTGATGGACTTGTCGTCGCCACACAACTTTTAAAAAAAGGCTTTTCACTCACAGAAGTTTGGATTTTGCCGTCAAGGGCCTCTTCGGTGGCCTATGAATTAAACTTACGCAGATATCAAGAAGCTGGTGGCAAGGTTCAAATTCTTAACGAGTCCTCTTTTCAACAATTTGATTTTAATAAATTCAATTTATTGATCGACGCGCTTTTTGGCATAGGATTAAACCGAGCACTAGAGCCCGCCCTTTGCCGATTTATTGAAAAAATCAACCGGCAATCAACATCAGTCATTGCTTTGGATATTCCGACGGGGCTTGATGCAAATCGTGGGATCACTTGGGGCGCAGGCTTGCGGGCCGTGAAAACTTTAACGTGTGGGCTTGCAAAACCGGGCTTTTATTTGCAGGAAGGCCCGGCGCTGACAGGGTCGATTGAAATTTTAAACATTGGATTTCCACCCCAGATTGTTAAGAAAATTGCCGATTCTACTTTCCTCATTGGACGCAAGTCAGCTCAGAAACTTTTGCCACCCAGAAAAAGCACTTCCAATAAAAGCCATTTTGGAAAACTGCTTCTTTTAGCAGGGAGTCCTGGGATGAGAGGCGCCGCCCTTTTAGCCGCAGAGGCCGCGGCGCGAATGGGTGTTGGTTATGTGACGGTGTCGTCGCCGTCCTTTGATGTTTTAAAAAAAGTATTGCCAGATTTTTTACAAGTTGAGTGGAAGGACAGTGGCAAAATTAATTTTTCAAAATATTCAGCTGTCGCCATCGGGCCCGGGCTGGGAACCAGTGAAGGAACGCTGGAACTTTTATTAAAACTGAAGGTTCAGGGCATAAAAAAAGTTTTGATAGATGCCGATGCGATCACAGTTTCTGCTCAGAAAAAATTGTGGCCGCTTCCCGCGACTTGGCTTTTAACACCTCATGCCGGCGAACTTTCGCGCATCACTGGAACACCCGCTGCAGATATTGAAGCTGATCGATTGAAAGCTGTTCGACAGGCCCATCAAATCACGGGTGCGCAGGTTTTGCTAAAAGGTTTTCACTCGGTTCTTTGTTCGGGTGAAAGAACTTATGTCATTGCTTCGGGAAATGTCGCCTTAGCAAAAGCGGGCACGGGTGATGTCCTGACAGGATTTATCAGTTCATTGATGGCCCAAGGCCTAAGCACTGACCAAGCGGCCGCTTTGGGATCTTATATTCATGGAAGAATCGCCGACGTTTGGATTTCTAGAGGAGGAAGTGCGCGCAGTTTATTGGCCTCGGACCTTCCAAAGCTTCTGAACTATGTCTTACGAGGAATCGAGTAAGCTTCCACTTTACGAACGCATGATTCTGACCATGGCCAGTCCCATTTGGCCAATTGATCGGCGAGGGGACGAAAAGGTTGCTCTTCAATTCGGATCAGGTTGAGGTCTTTTCCAAGATGATGAATTTCAAAATCAGACATCAGAAGAACATGACTCCCAAAGGATTGAAGCCACTGAAAATGATGCGACTGAATTTTTCTGGCCCACTGAATTTTTTCTTCCTCTGAAATTTCAGTATTTTTTGATAAATACTGCAAAGGGCAGATCGGCAGCTGTGAAAGCATATTGCAGGAAACCATCAGATCCTCAGGAGAAATCGACAGCGGCGGCACGACAGGATTTTTCAATAAAACTTTTTGTAAAGGTGATAAATCATCAAAGCCTGTCACATCCAATTCAAGAAGTTGAATATTAGAGTATGTTTGAACCAAGTTTTTGACTCTTGGAGGGTGATAAATATCGACTAGTTTTAAACGATGACCTTGTTCCGAAAGCATTTTCCAGGGAGTTTCGTAAAGGCTGCCACTGCCGAAGATCCAAATCGTGCGATTTTTACGAATTTTTTCAGCCTCTTTAAGGATGAGGTCTTGGCAGTTTTTAAAATGGATGTCCCATATTTTCCAATGACGCTGGGCCCGAGCTTCAAAGGCGATGGATTCTTTCAAGTAGCCTAGCTCACGGGCATAACGGGAGGCGGGTGCCGTAAGGTATTTGACGTATTCTGCAAGCATCCTCTTATTATGCCCTAGAAAAGGGTTCCTTAAGTACAGCTTTTAGGTCCCGACGTTATGCAAAATAGACCTTCTGCCACTGACAGAATCTAGAAAAGTCATTAGGATATCAGAGGACAAACTCATTTTAAGATGTCACTTGCGAAGGGAATTCCATGGCGAAAATTGAAACGACTCCTGAATTAGCTCAGGACGTGTATAAAAAGACCACTCAAAATATGAGTGTGATTCGGCAACGCTTGAACCGGCCGCTGACTTTGGCTGAAAAAATCCTTTATGGCCATTTGGAAGATCCGCAAAACCAGGACCTTGAGCGAGGAAAAAGTTTTCTTTTATTAAGACCAGACCGAGTGGCGATGCAGGATGCGACCGCGCAAATGGCGCTGTTACAATTTATGCTGGCAGGAAAAGATGAAGCCGCTGTTCCTACCACTGTGCATTGTGATCATTTGATTCGCGCTCAGGTTGGAAAAGAAAAAGATATGTCCACCGCTATGAAAGAAAATGAGGAAGTTTACAATTTTCTGGCGACCGCATCGTCACGCTACAATATTGGATTTTGGAAACCCGGCGCTGGAATTATTCATCAAGTGATCTTGGAAAATTATGCGTTCCCAGGGGGCTTGATGATTGGAACAGATTCCCATACACCGAATGCCGGTGGTTTAGGAATGCTGGCTGTGGGTGTTGGCGGTTCTGATGCGTCAGATGTGATGGCGGGACTTTCTTGGGAAGTAAAAAATCCAAAGCTGATTGGTATTCACCTGAAGGGCAAAATGCACGGCTGGACTTCGGCCAAAGATGTCATTTTACGACTTTGCGGCATGTTAACCGTCAAAGGTGGAACTGATAAAATTGTTGAATATTTTGGTGAAGGAACGGCCTCGATCTCTTGCACTGGAAAAGCGACGATCACAAATATGGGAGCCGAACTGGGTGCAACGTGTTCAGTATTTCCTTATGACGATCGCATGGGCGCCTATTTGCGCGCCACCGGCCGTGCGACTTTAGCTGATGTGGCTGAAAAAAATAAATCTTTACTGACCGCTGATAAAGAAGTCGCAGCCGATCCAAAAAAATTCTATGACGAAGTTTATGAAATTGACCTAACCGCACTAGAGCCGCATTTGGTGGGTCCGCACTCGCCAGATATTGCTCGTCCTATCAGTGCCCTGGCTAAAGAAGCCAAAGAAAAAGGCTGGCCGGCGCAGTTGTCGTCTGCCTTGATTGGCTCATGCACAAATTCTTCCTATGAAGATATTGGCCGAGCGGCTTTTGTTGCTGAGCAAGCCATGGCGATTGGACTAAAAATGGCACAGCCCTTTTTAGTGACACCAGGATCAACGCAAATTCAAAAAACAATTGAGCGCGATGGGCAGATGAAAACCTTTAACGATGTCGGTGCCACCGTGTTAGCCAACGCGTGCGGCCCTTGCATTGGGCAGTGGAAGCGGGAAGACATTAAGACGGGCGAAGTGAATACCATCGTGACTTCTTTCAACAGAAATTTCCGCGGTCGAAACGATGCGAACAATGAAACTTTGGCTTTTATTGCTTCCCCTGAAGTTGTGATGGCCATGGGACTTGCTGGACGAATTGATTTTAATCCGATGACTGATGAGTTAAAGGGCCCCAAGGGCAGTATTAAATTAAAATCACCCGAAGCTCCGGATCTGCCATCAAAAGGTTACGTGATGGATACCGATGGTTATCAAAAACCAGGTGGCAAAGATGTCAACGTAGCGGTCAGCAAAACTTCGGATCGTTTGCAATTGCTTGAGCCCTTCACGACTTGGGATGGCAAAGATTTTAATGATTGTTTTGTCTTAGCCAAAGCCAAAGGCAAATGCACGACAGATCATATTTCTCCGGGCGGACCTTGGTTAAAATTTCGTGGCCACTTAGATAATATTTCTAACAATATGCTGTTAGGAGCTGACAATTCTTTCACTGGCGAGATCGGTAAAGGAATCAATCAATTGAACGGTGCTAAAGGTTTAGAGTTTACAAAAATTGCACGGGAATATCAAAAAGCGAATAAAAACTGGGTGATTATTGGTGACGAAAATTACGGAGAAGGATCTTCCCGTGAGCATGCCGCCATGTCGCCAAGATTTTTAGGTTGCCGTGCTGTAGTGACAAAATCTTTTGCACGAATTCATGAAACCAATTTAAAAAAACAAGGCGTTCTGGCATTGGTGTTTAGCAATGTGAAAGATTACGATTTAATTCGTCAAGATGATCGTTTGGATTTTCACGGTCTAAAAGATTTGGCTCCTGGAAAAACTGTCAAAATGGAAATTAAACATTCTGATGGAACCAGTGAAATGATTGATTTGAAGCACTCTTACAATGCCGAACAATTAAAATGGTTCCGTGCCGGCAGCGCTTTGAATCTGATCCGCGCAGGTCACGCTTAGGCTTGTCACAGGTGTTAAACTTGATGAATGAGTGGCCTCGCCAGACCACTCATTCCATGAATCGATCTTTCTTTGGGTTAAAAACCCAGTCCTTAGGCTTGAACACGTTGGAGCACTTAAAGCACTACTTAAATTAGATCCTTTAATTTTTCTATCGCCAGTAAAAATAATAGAATTATTTTTAAAAGCCGTTCAAAAAATCTTAAAAAATACCGATCCCTTCTGTACTGTGTAGGGTTCGACATTCGGACCTCCTTTTTGAAGAAAGAGGATCGGTTCGAAATAAAGCGAGACTGGCGGTGCCAGACTCGCTTTATGGATTTTTAAGGCCTTTTATTTTGCAGTCGGCGCAGTTGGAATTGGAAACAAGTACGTTGTTTCCAAATGCTGAGGATCGATCAATTTATAAAGTTCGATCACCGGTTCGTTGATGCGAATCTTTTTTTCATCTGCGAAATGAGCCACTTTAGAATAAACTTTATAGGGTCCTAGCCAGGGCGAACCATCAAAGTGCGCCCTGATATAATTCCTTGAGGGAATCAATAAAGTTTTCATTTCAACAGGAAATTTATCAGGAAACTTAGCAATGACACAACCGCCACGACTTTTCAGGCGTTCATGTTCAACAACACTTGGATCATCGATAAATTGGCCGAAAGTGATTTTACATTCAAAGCCTTCGGATTGAACCCAAGTTTCAACGTCTTTGATCACTTCCGCAATGGTGTGATAGGGACCTAAATGATCTTTGTAAATTAAATGCAATTCTTGATACGGGCCTTCACTGACGACCACAGTTTTAAAAACGCCGAGCGTGATTGTCATATAAATCACCAAGCCCAATAAACCCAAAATAATAACAAGCATTATTGATTTCATATTACTTCCATTTAATATTGCAACCCATTGTCGGAGTTTGAGGCATCGATATTTTTTTCTGGGCCGTCGTTTCCAAAACAGCTTGATACAGTTCTCGCTGAGTGACCTTTGAGGGATCTTTCCATGAGTCATCAAGGCGTCCGCGGTAGGTCAACTTCAATGACTGGTCATACAGAAAAAAGTCAGGCGTGCAGACGGCGCCAAAGTTATTAGCGACCTCTTGGGACTCGTCGTACAAATAGGTAAAAGGATACTTTTTTTCTGCTGATTTTAATTTCATTTTCTCGAAAGAATCTTCGATATATTTTTCAGCGTTATTCGAGGAGATCGCGACCAAAGGGACATTTAATTTTTTAAGATCTTGGCCTAATTGAACAAGCCGGTCTTCGATGGCGATGACATAGGGACAGTGATTGCAAATAAACATCACCAGAAATGCGGGTGACCCTAAGAAATTTTGTAAAGAATAATTTTTTCCATCCACGCCGGGCAAATTAAAATCTGGACAGAGCTTTCCAAGATCGGGATCGGGCGAGTAAGTTAAAGCCATAAAAAAACTCCTAAAGTGAAGACCAATGAATGGTGCGAAGATTACTTTTTAAAGTTCCATCAGCGCTGACCGACAGATAAGTTTCAGTTTCGCCCATTCTTAAATTAAGGGCGTGCACCAGCGAAGCCCCTTCAGTTTCATTTAATGGATCGCCTTGTCTTTCGATCACCAGACTGAATTCAAAAAGCAAGCGGTCTAAAAAGCCAATATAATCTTCCCCCAACATAGGGACGCCCGTCGGCAGGTTTTCGACCAAACTTGTTGCTGTTTCAATTTTTTCTAAGTGCGCTGTTATATTCATACCCAGACCTATAACAAATCGAACATCATTTCCTTGGGTGATGGTCTCTAGTAGCAAGCCAGCCACTTTATATTCACCCAAATACAAATCATTCGGAGCTTTTAAACTCCAGGGTAAAAAAGGCCAAGTCGCAGTGGCCGCTTTAAATAAAGCCAATCCTGTGCGCGGCGAAGTCACTGGCAGCGGCGCGTCCTCCATAAAAAAAGACCAAGAGGATAACAGACACGTTCCCGGCGCTGAATTTTCCCAAGTATTTTTATTTCGTCCACGGCCGGTGCTTTGATGTTCGGTGATATATAAAATAATATTTTGATCGAAGTTGGCTTCATTAAAAGCCTGTTCTTTAGCTAAATCATTGGTGCTGCCCATTTGCTGTTGGTACACCGTTAAGATCCCGCGGGCTTTGGCCCAGTCGGCCGTGAATTTTCCCATTCGAACATCAATCAGAGGAGAGTCTTGCATATTTATCACCATTCAAAAGTTAAGCTGACATCAGCGACCGGCGCAGAATGTGTTAAAGCGCCGACAGAAATATAATTCACACCCGTTTCAGCCACAGAGCGCACGCGGTCCAAATTCATATTGCCACTGGCCTCAGATTCAATCTCAGGGGGAATCACGGCCATGGCTTTTTTTAAAGTTTCCAAATCCATATTATCTAAGAGGATACGGTTGGCTTTCACACTGATGGCTTCATTGACTTGGTCTAAAGTTGAAGCTTCGACCTCAATAGGTAATTGCGAATGTTCACGGGCTCTGAGCACGGCCTTCTTAAGGCCCCCCATTAATGAGATATGATTGTCCTTGATTAAGATCGCCGTGCTTAAATTCATCCGATGATTTGTTCCACCACCGTCGACAACGGCCCGCTTTTCTAAATCTCGAAGGCCCGGTGTTGTTTTGCGGGTGTCTAAAATTTGAGTTTTTGTGCCACTTAATTGATTCACAAATTTTCGAGTGTAAGTGGCGATGCCTGATAAATGACCTAAAAAATTTAAAGCTACACGTTCAGCTTTTAAAATCTGCACCAGATCCCCTTCAATGGCGCAAATAATTTGGTTTTTTAAAATCTGTTGGCCATCTTCAAAATACCATTTTATCGAGGCATGGGGTTCCAGGGTCAGCATGCTTTGTTCAAAAGGGGCCGTGCCTGATAAGATAAGATCTTCTTTTGCTTTTAGTTTTGCAGTTCCTTGGCGTGGTTTGACCGCCATGGATTCAGTGGTGACATCGCCGCTGGGCATGTCTTCTTTGATGGCGGCTTGGATAAGGTCGATCAGATTCAATGGGTCCTCCGAAAGCTTTCACCATGAGTTAATCCCATCGTCTTGGAATGACAAGGCTTAGTTAGATAGGAATTAGATTTCTTTTTCGGCCTGTTTTAGAATTTTGCTGATCTCTTCACGGACGACCCGCTCAGCGATTTCTGGCATTAATTTCCAGCAGATGCTTTCAATGATGGCGCGGGCTTCCTCGCGGGCCACTCTTTCCAATAAAACCGTTTCGGTGGCCGAAATGGCTTTTGGGGCTTCTGTGAAAACATTTTTTTTGCTAAAAGTGACTTCTTCGAATTCGCCACTCGACTGGATGTTGGCTTCACCGATGTCGTTTTCTGGAATCATAAACTGATTAAAATCAGGTGGGACGGTTTTTCCCGGCACCGGAGATTTAATATTTTGTAAGCTTTGTTGGGTCCAGTTTTCTTCATTGAGCGAAGACTCTTCCTGATGTGGATAAAGTGGGACCTGCGAAAACTCTTCTTCGACGTCGTCCGTTTTAGATAGATTTTGTGAATCCTCAAATTGGGGCATCGGTGGAAAAGTTAAATAAGAGCTAATGTTGTTTGTCTGAGTGCGGGGCACGTATTTTCTAACAAGCCCACGCAGAATATCGGCATCAAAAGGTTTTTCCAGGCGATCATCGGCCTGTGACGAGCGAGCTCGGACTTCATCCAGCTCCATAAATCCGCTCCACATTAATATCACTGGAATTCTTTGCGTTTCTGGGTCGGTTTTTAGATCGCGACCAACATCATAGCCTGATCTTTTAGACAATAACACGTCGGCAAAAACGATATCAGGCTTATAAGTTTTAGCCACAGCCAAAACATCCAGTCCAACCGGGACAGATTTAACGTCGACACCATAATCCTGCAGTGCCAAGAGCATCACTTTTTTAATGGTGGAACTCTCATCAGCCAATAAGACGCGTAAAGCCATACTCCAAGTTAATAGTGAATTTTTAGGAGTGTCAAGGGGGATTGAAATGGCCTAATATCAATTGAACCTTGGCGGAGTTTTCTTTGAACCGAATCGACTTTTACACCTCTAAATTGTTTTGGGGATATTTTATCGGAGCCCTGTTGGTCTTTGTGACGATATTTTCGGCGGTCGATGCGATGTCGATGATGGTAAATTATAAAGGCGTCGATACCTCGGCTTTACTAAGATATTATGCGTACGCTTTTCCGGATGGGATTGAAAAAATGCTGCCGGTCGCTTGTTTGATGGGCACAGTTTTGACTCTTTCGACCCTGAATAAGGCCAATGAATTAGTGGCCCTGCATGCTGCGGGCATGAGTCTGCTTCGAATTGCGACGCCGTTATTGATTGCAGTTATATTAGTGTCGGGCCTCTTTTATTTTATTGGCGATCGCATTGGGCCGTCAATGACACGGCAGAAAAACTATATTTTCTATCATGAAATTAAAAAAATGCCGGGTATGTATTCAGTCGTAAAAACGGATCGAATTTGGTACCGCTCGAAAAATTCTATTTTTAATATTAAGACCCTAAACCCTGAAGCCTCTAAAGCGCAGGGTCTGACGCTTTATCTTTTCAGTGAGGCCTGGGACCTTTTACAAATGATGACCGCCCAAGAGGTTGAAATAAAGGGAAAGCAATGGAATTTAACAAATGGCTCGGTGACTTTATTTGCCGCTGATTCCAGCTTTCCTCTGACCTCTGCCTTTAAACAAAAAAGCATTACCATGAGCGAGGATTCAAAAGATTTGACCAGCACAGGACAGACTTCAGATATGTTAAGCCAAAATGAATTAAGTCAGTTTATCAGCAAAAATAAAGAGGCCGGTTTGGATACGACTCATTATGAAGTTGATTATCATGCAAAATTCGCCTTTTCCTTCGCAGGTATTGTGATGTGCCTTTTGGGAATTCCGTTCAGTGTCAGTCGCAGTCGTACAGGCGGAACTTTTATCAATATTGGAATTTGCATGGCCTTGGTCTTTGTTTACTGGGTGCTTTATAGTTCATCGTTAACATTAGGGGGGCATGGCTACTTCCCGGCTGTGATTGCGGCCTGGCTGCCCGGCGTCTTGATGGGTGGCTTGGGCCTGTATTTGTTAAAGCGCCTTAAAAGATAGAAATTACATAATTCTAACCAACTGCCCCACTTAAGTGTGCGTAGCGCAGACTAACGCCTCAAGGTTACTTTGTTATTTTAGGTGTTTAAATGATTCGTTGTTACCAAACGAA
>JAYWEQ010000194.1:0-2987 GCA_043779185.1 Pseudobdellovibrionaceae bacterium | reverse complement strand
ACTAAATTTTTCAGAGCTTTAAAATCAGTCATTATTTTAATCCTAGGCCATAGCTTTTAAGACAGCATTGATCACTCGATCTTGAATATCATTAGTCATATCGGGATACAAAGGAAGACTGATAACATGCTCAGCCGCCCACCGTGCATTCGTTAAATCCGCTTTCGCATCCGACGTGTGTTCCTTGTACCAAGGCTGATCAGGCATCGTTCGAGGATAGTGGATCGAAGTCGGAACGCCCGCGTCCGTTAACTTTTTCTGGAAAGTCGCTCGATCTGCAATCGCTAAGGTGTACTGGGCCCAAACGCTAGTGCGATCGGATTTTATGGTTGGAATCTTGAAGCCCTCTTTTTTAATTTCGGCAAAGGCATGGTTGTACCGATTGCCAAGGCGCTGTCTTTGATCCACTTCCCAATCGTAGCGCTCCATTTTTGCGAGCAAAATTGCACACTGAAGAGTATCCAGGCGCGCATTCACGCCTAATCGAGTGTGGTAATAACGAGACTCTGAGCCGTGCTCGCGAATTTCTTTCATGACTTTAAATAAATTTTCATCGCTGGTGAACATGGCGCCACCATCTCCATAACAGCCTAAGGGCTTTGCAGGAAAAAAGCTGGTTCCGCCAACCAAAGAAACATTGCCACTTTTTTTGCCTTTGTAGCTGGCGCCGTAGGATTGCGCCGAATCCTCTAGGACAAAGAGGTTATGTTTTTTGGCGATGGCGTTGATTTCGTCCATATCAGCAATCTGGCCATACAATGAAACAGGCATAATCGCTTTGGTTTTTGACGTGATCATTTTTTCAATTTTAGTCACATCAATATTGTAGGTGCTGGGATCGACATCGACATAAATTGGCTTAGCGCCTGCAAGGCAGATTGTTTCCGCTGTGGCGATAAAAGAAAAGGCCGTGGTGATAACTTCATCGCCGCTGCCAATTCCTAGGGCCATCAAAGGGACCAGCAAAGCATCTGTGCCGCTAGCGCATGTCAGGGCGTATTTAGCACCCGTGTGAGCCGCTAGTTTCGTTTCTAATTCTTGCACTTCGGGTCCGTTGATGAACGCTCCGTGATCGAGCACTTTGTGAATTCGGGCATCGATGGAGTTTTTCATAATTTGATACTGGGTTTTTAAATCGACGAAAGGAATATTCATTATTTTTCTCCGCGATCTGGGTCAAAATTTGTTATGGAATTAAGATTATGCTTTTGGCAGAGGAGGATGTCCACCTTCTAGCAACAAATTTTCTGAGATATTTTTTGAAGTCACTGTGCATGTTCAAAGACTGTGTCCTAAATGTTTCACAAGGCGATGACAACATGGGCCAAATTGTGTGTATTTGTAGACCATGGGCGCTGCATTTGATGGTATGTGGCTTCGCGAAAGGAACGATATGATTCCGGTGGTGATTTCCGGGGGAAGTGGAACAAGACTTTGGCCAGTTTCACGCTCTCAATTTCCAAAACAGTTTTGTCAGCTTTTTGATCAGCCGTTGCAGTCGATGACCCTGAAAAGATGTCAAAAGTTGGGAAGTCCTTGGGTTCTGACAGGTTCAGCTTTAAAAACTTTGACGGAAATTAATTTAAAATCTTTGGGTCTTTCTGAAAATCGCACGGTGTATGAACCGGTTGGAAAAAATACGGGGCCAGCGATCGCTGTTCTATGTTATTTTTTGAACCTTCAAAACCAAGGTGAAGAAGTGGTGGGAATTTTTCCTTCGGATCATTTGATTCGCAATGAAAAAGTTTTTATCGATGCCGTTCGACTAGGTGAAGAGTGGGCTCAGAAAAATGCTGTTGTGACCCTAGGAATTACGGCAACCTACCCTGAGACGGGTTATGGCTACATTCAATCTTCTAAAATGGTTGGCGAAGGGCATGGCTTAAAAGCTTTTGCCGTTGAACGGTTTCATGAAAAGCCCCATTTAGAAAAGGCACAGCAGTTTTTACTAGCTGGCGGATACTCGTGGAATGCGGGAATTTTTGTTTTTAAAGTTCAAACAATGATGGCGCATTTTAAAAAGCATCAGCCGGCTCTTTGGAAAACCGTCGAGACCTTAGAAAAAGACTTATCAAACATTTCGGAAGTTTATCAGAAACTTCCGAATATCAGCCTGGATTATGCCATCATGGAGCATCTTTCTGGAAACGACCTTGTGTGTATTCCAAGTGAAATGGGTTGGAATGATGTTGGATCTTGGGATGCTGTGGCGGCGGAAAGTCCAGAGGCTTTAAATGGCTTAGCTGAGGTGATCACCGAGAAATCTAAAAATAATTTTGTTTTTACTCAAGCCGCAAAAACAGTGGCGCTTGTGGATGTTGATGACTTGTTGATTGTCGACACCGGAGACAGCCTTCTGATTGCAAAGAAGGGTTCTTCCCAGGACGTTAAAAAAATTGTCGATCAGCTGGCGAAGAATAATTCTGCAAAAATTAAAAATCATGATTTTGAAGACCGACCCTGGGGTCGATTCGAAATCCTAAAAGATACGGAAGATTTTAAATCAAAAATTATATTAGTAAATCCCCACCAGCAAATTTCATATCAATCCCATGCTCAGCGAGAAGAGCACTGGATCGTGACTCGGGGACAAGGGGAAGTGATCCTGAATGACAAAGTTATTCCTGTGAAAAAAGGCACCTATATTCATATCCCTTTGGGTGCAAAACATCGAATTCGCAACACGAACCAAAGCCCTTTGTATTTTGTTGAAGTGCAGTTGGGATCTTATTTTGGTGAGGATGATATCGTTCGATACCATGATGATTATAAAAGAATATGAAAACGATATTGGCTTTTTTAGGAACGCTATTTTTTGTAAGCCCAAGTTGGGCTACTTTTTCTAATTATAATTCGATCTTAATTGGGGATTTAGTGGCGGGAATGGGTGGTGCCGGCACAGCAATTGTTGGAGATGTGGCCGCCAGTCCATTTTATAACCCGGCGACGTTGGGTGAGCTTGAAGCTTCGGCTTTTTCGGCGGCCGT
>JAYWEQ010000193.1:0-10638 GCA_043779185.1 Pseudobdellovibrionaceae bacterium | reverse complement strand
GGTGTTTAAATGATTCGTTGTTACCAAACGAATTCCTAAGGAATTCGTTTGGCCGCAAGGAGATGATAAGCCTCTAGAAAAACTGAACTTATTCGACGCGCGAGTTAAAGCAAGTACACTTAAGTGGGGCAGTTTCAAAATTTCAGAAGATATGACGGGCTTGTCACACTTGTTGTTTCAGCACCCAGGCTGCGTAACTTTTCCAAAAGCCATCGATAAAGCCCTTGGTTTTTTCGTCCGTTAAATTCCCCTGTTCATCAAAGGAATGGGCGGCATTCAAATAAAATTCAGGTTGTCCTAATGTGGGCATGTTCAAATAAGCTAGGACCTGCCTTAGGTGATGTTGGGCTCCAAACGTTCCAATGTTTCCAACGGAGGCGCCGACGATGCCGGCGGGTTTTTTATCCCACGAGTTTTGACCCCAGGGCCGCGAACCCCAATCCAATGCGTTCTTCAATACGCCAGGAAAAGAGCGATTGTACTCGGGAGTAATGAATAAAATACCTGCTGAACCTTGGATCAAATTCTTTAATTCTTTGACTGGCAAAGGAAGATCAGCCTCTAAATCCTGGCTAAAAAAAGGCAACTTCGAAATATCAAAGGCTTCTATTTCAAAACCCGCTGGCTTCTGCGCTTGGATGGCATTAAATAATTTTTTATTTAATGAATTTTTACAGATGCCACCGACAAGGGTGAGGATGCGATTCATAAAGACCTCATTCGATTAAGATTTTAAAGCCATCTTAAGACGGCCGTACTCGACGATCAGATCTGGAAAGGTACGACAAATGGGAATAAAATGCTCACTGAATTCTGCATTTTTGTGATCAATCAAAAGATCAGTGGTTTGTTTTAAAAGAAGTTCCAGCTGTTCTTGGGTCACTGGGGTTTTTTGAAATATCGCGCCATCAACCGAGGAAATTAACTGGCTAAGAAGTCTCAGCCAAGCAAAGTCGGGGTCGTTAATGAGCAGCTGCAGTCGCGTTCCTGGAGTTAAAGTTTGCCCCTGAGCGCGCTCTAAAGATTCAATTTCATTTTCTAATAAGCTTTTATGAATAACGGCCAAAGCTTTAGAAACGCTTTTTAATTTTGATTTATATTCCGCATCTGAATTCATAAAAAAAAGGCCTTACCTCTGTGCTTCGGTGTCAATTTTAATCAAGGCGGTATCGATGGCTTTAGCAATTTGTAGTTTCTTTTGATTGGCCATCCAGCCTGAATTTTCGGCTCGAATTCGCTCAAGCTCTGGCTTGGCTAAGGGATCATTAAGAAATCCAAGAGCTGTCTTGCCGGCATCTTTCATTGTCGAATCATTCGATTTTAAAAGGTCTAAAATTTTAGGAAGGGCCGGAACACCAATTTTTCCTAAACTATGGCTGCAGAAGTTTCGAACTTGATCATTTTTATCCCGCACACAATTCCCGGCTGTTTCCAAAGCTTCGGGCGAATCCTTGACGTCCATTTCAGACAAAGCTCGGGCTGCAACAGAGCGCTCTAATTTTTGGGGCCGAAGAACTTCTTGTTGAATGGCTTCAAATCCAGATTTTCCTAAACAACCCAAGGCTCTCATCGCAGGATCTTGTTCAGAGCCCGTTTTTACCGAGGCAACAACCTGATCAATAAAGGGCTCTGCCATGATTCGCATCTTTGGCGGCAGCTGACAAATCATGCTGACAGCTCGGTCACGGGTCTCGGCCGTTCCGCTGAGGCTTTGAACAACGTACTCTGCCACTAAATCATCTTGCTTCAGTTGATTCACAAGAATATCCGCGGCCGTACTGCCAGCCACCTTCGAATCAAGCAGGGCTTGCAAACGGTGCAAAGTTGATTTTCTTTCAGTGTCGCCTAGGCTTCCTAAAACGTGGGCTGTCGCTTTAATCACTTCAGGGGGATTGTTTTCGTTGATGCGTTTGTAAAGAAGATAAGCGATCCGCTTTACATTTTCAGAACCAAAGCGTGGCATCGCTTCAATCGCAGCGACGCGAACTTTGATGCTTGGATGGCTCATCATCAGGGAAACAAGTCTTGGCAAGGCAACCACAGACTTCATTTCGGCGCATTTTAAAGCCTTGATGCCCCAATAAGCGACTTCTTCAGGGGCTTTAGGATCAAGCGCCGCTTGGATTAATTTGCTGTCCTCATTGCAAGATTTTCCAGAATCAGCAAGGGCTTTCAAAGACTCAACCCGTTTTTCGATCACGGGTGGAAGACTTTCTTTCACTTTTTCTTCGGGCAAAGCTTTCGCGATGGTGATAGGTGGCGCGTGAGCTTTCATCATCACAAGCTCGGGTCGACTGGAAAAATAAGCACCGACAATTGTCTGGCCCAAAAAGATCGCTGTCAGTGGAACTAACGAAAAAACAGGAAGGCTCAGGCACCAAGCCGCCATTCGACTTAATGAAAGCGATGACGACCAAGTTAAAATGGGACCCATTAAGCGCCAAACAATCACAAAAACAGCCAATGTAAAAACAACTGGAATCACAAAGGCCTGCCAAAAAAGCGGAACAAATGGCATTTGGCCAATCAAGTAAATAAAGCCTGCCAAAAAAGTCGCCTTAAGAGCAGAAAAAATCCACGGCCAAGAATTATATTTCAGCGAGCTGGGCAAAGAGTGGGTGATCCAAATTCCAGCCGTGCTGAGCGTATTAATATTGGAGACCAAAGATAATAAAATTCCTAAACCGATGGAAATAAAATAGGCGGAGTGGTCCTTGGCTTGAATATGATACTGAACACCAGCGACGACGGCGCCACCTAAGGCAAGAGTGAACAACAGAATCCAAGGCAGAACTAGATTTCTTAAGACGTTTATTTTCATAGCGGCCAGCATAATTCGATGGGCCAAGTCGGTCTAGCTTTGGTTCTCAAAAAATAGAAAGTTTTTAATTTCTTTTTCTCAAATGGCTCTGATTAGAGAATAAGCCTCTTTTTTGGCGCAAAAAGTCAGATGTGATCCAAGGACCCCGCGACCAAGATAGGTACATTCTCGCGAAAGGCACGACCAGTGTCTAATTCAAGGGTGTTGGCCTTTCTGGAATCAGAGTTTTCTGGCGTAATAAAAAGATGCCCAACACTCAAATAAGATTTTCGTTTTTAAAGTCCGTTCTTTTCGGAGGCGGTTTTCTCATGGCCCCTATTAATGTCAGCGCTGGTGATCTGACTTGCACGAATGCGATTGGTGGTAGTTGGAACTTTGGAACGGCTCCAAAAAGCTGCAACGTCAGTCCCTTAGCCAGCACGCCTCAGACAAAAAGCCAGTATGGCACGGTGCTGTTCAGTGACGCTGAGGCCGCCAACATTGGACGACAAAAGTACCTCACGTCAATGTACCCCGTCTTGCGCGATGTGGGTCGCTATTATATTCAAAAAAGGAACCCTGCGGCCTCAGCGGTCGAAGTGAACTCATTTGTTGAAGGAATTTTTGCTTTAGCCAATCAGGAAAGTTTTTGGAGTCACTACCGCAATGGCACCGATGGAGTTGTCAGATATATGCGTGGGGATAATTTGCATGGACATGGAATGATGCAAGTCGATGACCGTTCCCATACGGCGGCTTTAAAAGAAGGAAAAGGCGTCGATCTGATTTACAACATGATGTATGGATTGGATATTTTTTATGCCAGCTGGACAAAATCGGCCACAGCGTCTTGTATCAATTCTCCCAGCGATTATAAAAATCGAACGCGAGCCGCTTGGTCGGCCTATAACGGGGGACCAGGTTCCATCTGTCGATGGAAAAATAAAAACACGGCGGGCGATCAACAGTTTTTAGCAAAGTATGATGCTAAATCTTGGCTGACTTTTGTGGCTGACCCGAAGGCTCCGGTTTCGGTCGACATTAAATGTTTAGCTGAAGGGGTGCGACCTTGTGCGCCGCCTGGAAAAGCGATCCCGCCGCAGCCTGTGCCGCAAAGTCCCCCCCATCCGATCGAGTCAATCACGGCTTATCATGAAGGCGAAATGATTGAAGTGGCGGCAGAATTTGGCATTAATCTGAGGGGTCTTAGCGATGGAAAAATTATTTTCCGTGTGGCGAAGGGCGCTCAGTTGCGGGTCGATCAGATCAAGGTTCAAGGCGTCGACCAAGAAGTTTACGTTAAAACCAATTATCAAGGCACTGAGGGATATTTATACGGTGGGCATTCGCGGCCACAAAAAACTTTTTATCAATGGATGATTCCAGCGGTTCAACTGCAAAATTCTTTAGTGGCCCTAAAATCCAACAAGGCTTATGGATTTTTACGCGAGTGTGCGGGTCTATCCTGTCAAAAGAAAGTGGCGTTGATTCGATCTTTTGGATCGGCACCGCAAATGCAAATTCTTAAGCGCGAAGGCGCTTGGGTCTTTGTCAGAAGTGCGGAACTGGATGAAGAAGGTTGGATTGCCGACAGTGAAGTTGAAGAGACTCGTTTTTGATGAACTTAAATAAGAAGACCTTTTTAAAATATAGTTTAAGCTTAGCAGGAACCGTTTTGCTGGGCTGGGTTTTCTTTAAGGTGGATAGTCCTCGAAGTAAAAATAACCTGCGATCTCCGTCTCATTTTCCCAATGTGGGCGGTGAAAAATTAAATCAGAGTGAAAGTTCTCCGATGGCTCCAAAAACTGCAGATTCGGTTGATCCTTCTGTGGGTGATCTTGGCAATGAGCTTCGAGAATTAAATAAGTGTTATACGGAAGACTGCGGCTTAGAAAAAACCGATGCGCGGTCAAGTTATTTTAATCTAGGCCAAAAAATTCGCCAAAAGTTATTACAAATTCAAGCTTTGGTGCAAATAGATGATGTGGCGGAACCAAAAATTTCTGAAATGGCCCGAGAGTTTATTGAAAACTCTGACGGACATGTGCAAGAAGCTGCGATGGACCTGATGTCGACGCAAAGCCCTTCGCCGGAAAATTTAAAAGCGATTCTTGAACATGTCATTAAAGGCAACGACGCCGAACTGATTCATCAAGCCCTTCTCGAGCTTCGACGTTATCCATCAGCTGAAGACCAAGAGTTGATTCGCCAAACTTTGGCGCAGGTTTTATTAACCGGCGCCCCTTTTGTGGCAAAAGCTGTGGCCGAAAAGGCAGAGCTTTTTATCAACGACCACAATCTGGAATTCTTTGAACGTTTGACCGGACAAATAGATCCCAAGTCGTGGGTGGCCATCAACTTGCAATCTTCCTTGCGTGAGTTTCGCCGCAAGTCTTCGGCGGGCTGATGCTTTCCTTATATATCATGAGTGCGATCTATATTTTGGCTGGTTTAAACCACTTCAGGGTGCCAAAGATCTATCTGACGATCATGCCCCCTTATATTCCCTATCCCGAATTCATGGTCTTTATCAGCGGTGTGATAGAAGTGATTCTTGGGGCCGCTCTTTTATGGCCTCCCACCACGTCAATGGCAGCTTGGGGAATCGTGGCGCTTTTGATGGCGATTTTACCGCCCCATATTTATATGATTCAGAATCAGAAAAATTGGTCAAAGATTCCAATTTGGGCCTTATGGTTACGACTGCCGATGCAAGCCATTTTAATCTATTGGGCTTATTCATTCACTTAAAGAAAACCTAATTATTATTCTTAGGCCGCAACTGCTCGTTTAAAATCAGAAATAATAACATTATAAAAAATGATCCTGTTAAAATTGTCACAATGGCAGCGCCTGCTGGCAAATCAAATTTATAGGACGCTAGGAATGAAACCAAAACTCCGAAGACTCCGAAAAACCAAGCAAAAAGAAGACGATTTTTAACGGAAGTATAAAGCCGACAAGCCATCGCCGCAGGCACCACCAAGATTGAAAACACAACAAGAACGCCCGCATGATGAGTCGAGAATGTAATGACCACACCAAATAAAAGGTAGAACACAAAATCCCAGAAAAAAGATCTTTGCTGATTTCGAGACGACGCCCAAAATTGATGACGGCAAAAATAATGAATAAGACCGATGGCTGTATAAATCAAACCAGTTTCAAGAACTTGGGGCCAAGTCACATAAAGAATATTTCCGATCAAAGCTTCTTTTAAGTGTTCTCCGCCGTGGGGCAGACGATCCATGACAAGAATTAAAGAGCCACTGGCCAAAGCATAAGTGATTCCGATCAGAGCTTCCTGCGAAATCTTTTTTTCAAAATGCCGAAGCAGGGATAAGAGAAGAGCCACCCCTAAACAAAGAGCTAACGAAAGCGTCAGGGACAGCGCGCGATCGCCTTCGCCGCTGTAAAATAAAGCTAAGGCGCCCCCAAGGGCTGCCACTTGCGATAAACTGATATCAACAAAGATCACGTCGCGTTCTAAAACGTGCAAACCCAAGTAGGCATGAATTCCCACCAGCATCACAGCTAAAGCCATCGGCGCTGCTAAAAAAACGAAAGCTTCGTTCATTTTTTAACGGACTCAAAGGCAGCAACGATTTTTTCCATCAGTTCTTCTGTGGATTTGACGTCGGGTTCGCCACCGATAGAAACCGGCACACGAAGAACCACCAGCCCGGGAATTTCTTGTTTTAATTTTTCCCCCGCGCTGTTGTCGTAGTAATTTTCAATTAAAACTAATTTAATATTGCGTTTTTTTATCACTGAAATTACTTCTAGCAAATGACCGGCTGTGGGTGGGATACCGGGTTTTGGTTCTAACTCCATAACGCCAGTGACGCCAAAGCGGTCTAAAAAATAGCCAAATGTTTTGTGATAAGTGATGATTTCTTTAAGGCCGGTTTTTTTGATGCGCGCTTCCCACAATTTAGTTTTTTCTTGGAGGTGGTTTTGAAAAAGTTTGGCTTGCTGAAGATAAAAAGTTTTGTCGCCGGGATCAAGCTCGCTTAATTTTTCGGCGACGATCATAGCAGCTTGGCCCATGCGAATGGGATCCAACTGGAAATGCGGATTGCCACCCGGATGAACATCGCCTTGGCTGCGCGAGATATTACCTTTAGGAATTTCGATGGGATCTAAACCTGGGCCTAGCTCTAAAAAGCCGGCCGTACCGACTAGAATTTTTGGATTGCGAGCCCCAACGGTTAAAGGATTCAGCCAAGCTGTTTCTAGCTCAAGCCCCTGGCTGACAACCAAATCCGCATTTCGCAAGCGGATCATAAAGGAAGGCTTAGCTTCAATCTGATGAACATCTTGAGTGCCTTTGGCAATCGACGACACTTCGACTTTGTCTTGGCCTACGCTGCGAACAAGAGCTTCTAGATCCGGTGTGGTGGTCACAACTTTTAAAGTGGCACTTGAAAAGCCAGGAATAAAAGCCATTAATAAAAATAAAATATGTTTCATTTTAAATCTCCGTTAGTACGAGTGCGAAGGATGATAGCCAATGGTAAAATTCGCTTGTAAATAAATCTTTTTTTCTGGACCCCAGCTGTATTCGAATTTGTAAGCTGAAAATTCAGACCCAGAAAAATTAAGGCCCACGGTTGATCGTGAAATCGTATCGTTGGTTAAAGAGTGCGAATTAAATCCAGAATCTGAATCTTGAATTTTCAAATAATCAAATCGACTGGCTGCTGACCAACGTTCAGCAAATTGAAACTGGGCAAATGTATAATATCCATTTACTTTCTCAGCTGCAGTGCCGGGTTGTTCGAGGGATCGATTGATATATTCACCGCTCAGGATCACCGAGTGGTAACGACCGCCTTCAGCAGGACGCCATTTATAGGTCGCATCGGCCCCTGTTAAAATCGTCTGTCCGCCCAGGTCATTTTTGCCTTTGACGTAAGAGGCACCCAGTTCTGATGTGGAGTCATCGTTCAGATCAAAAAGATTTTTCCAGTGAACCAAGCCCACGCCATCGGAAGGAGTCTTTGAAGAAAATTCGGCGTTTTCTCCTTCGCCGCGGATAAATTGTCCGGTGACTTCGCTGTACCAAGGCGTCGGCAGAAGTAGAGCGGCAGAAACTCCGACATCATTTAAACCTTCATCACCCATAGCGGCTGTGTTAATCAGCGGCGCATCGACAAAAGGGAAGGCGTGCGTGTGCAGGGGATTATGCTTTCCAAAAGCCGCTTTAAATTTGCCAATTTTTAGGGTGACGTCTGGAACTTGTAAGCTTTCGGCAAATAATTCCTCGGGCTCAATTTTCCAAACTTGTTCAATGCGATCCGTGCCGGCATTGTAAGTGTATTCGGGATGTACGCTTAGAAGCAGACTCAGTCGATGGTAAGGATCAACATCTGAATCAAAAGCCACTTCAGCTTCGCGAAGATCCATGCCATTTCGAACGGTGCTAATATCCTCTTTACCTTTTTCTGAACTTCGGTAAAGAAAAAGCGCATTAGCACTGATATTCGGGGTTCTGAGGGAATTGCTCTGAGCCCAGCTGGAACTCACTAAGAAGAAACTTAAAAGATAAATAGCACTGCGCATTGGGACCTCATCAAAGATATTTTAGACCCTGGTTATGGCAAGGGAGTTGGGGGACTGTCAATGGACCAAAATGACTCAAAATTGACGGAGTTGAATCTTATCAGAAATTCGTTATCCTGAGTCTTCACAATGAAGAAAAATTTAGTCCTTGGCATTGATTTTGGAACTAGCAATTCCCTCGTAGGAGCTTGGCGGGATGGCCAGCGGGTTGAGGCTCTGAGGCTAGATCCTTTCGCGACCGATCCGACCTTACTGCGAACCTTGCTTTATTTTCCCCATGCTGATCAATGTTTTTATGGCCAGGAAGCCATTCAAAAATATCTTGAAAATGAAATGGAGGGTCGATTTTTTAGATCTTTCAAATCCCATTTGCCCAATCGAAGTTACTTGGGAACTTTTTTAGAAAATAGAGTCCTGACTTTAGAAAACCTTGTCGGACAATTTTTGTTAGAAATCAGAAAACGAGCCGAAGAGCAATTGGGGCAATCCGTCGACAGTGCCGTCATTGGCCGCCCCGCCCGCTATTCCATGGACATCATGGAAGATGAGTTTGCTTTGCATCGCATGAAAAAAGCGGCAGAGTTTGCAGGGTTTAAAAATTTTGAATTTGTTCCTGAACCCTTAGCGGCGGCCTTCGACTATCGCCGACAATTAACCACAGAGAAAAAAGTGCTGATCGGGGATTTTGGGGGAGGGACCTCTGATTTTACTTTAATTCGAATGGGGCCTTATGCTTTTAAAAAAGACCATGTCTTAGGTTTAGATGGTTGCTCTTTAGCCGGAGACGCCATGGACAGTTTATTTATGAGTCAAAAACTCAGTAAATTTTTTGGCTCGCAAGCGCGCTATAAAGTGTCTATGGGAAGAAATATTTTAACCATGCCACCTTCGGTCATGACACGATTGAATCAGCCGGCCCATACGGTTCATTTAAAAGAAAAAGAAACCTATGAGTTTATTCGTGATGTGCAGAAAGGCGCTATTGACACCATTGACCGCGAGGCCATTGAAAGACTTTTGGTCTTGGTTGAAGAGCAACAAATATTTTCTTTCTTTGAACAAATTGAAAAAACAAAGCGGGGGCTTTCTGAACAAGATCATTCTGATTTTCAATTTGATTATCCCAGTTTAGAAATTAAAATGCAGTTTGAGCGAGGGCATTTCGAACATTGGGCGGGGCCTGCGAAAGAAAAGATTTTTGCTGCATTAGATCAATGTTTAGCGCAAGCCCAACTTCATTCGGGCCAGGTGGACTTAGTCTGTTTGACAGGGGGGTCGGCTCAAATTCCAATGATTCGACAAGAGTTTGAGCGACGCTTTGGCGCCGAAAAATTGCAGACTCAATCCCATTTTCATTCCGTCTTGTCGGGATTGATTGAATCCGCGGGCTTTTATTCTGAAGGGCAATGGGCGTTTTAGGAAGCCCTTGGTGAAGCTTTTCGCGTTGGGTCTAGTAGTCTTGGCCGTAAAAGCTTATAAAGCTAGAACAGGAGATCTTATGAAAAAATGGATAAAAATTGTCAGTGTTTTAAGTTTGCTAGGGTCAGGTTGTGCGACCAATAAAGAAAACGACAAAACGGTGAAGGGCGCTGGGATCGGAGCTGGAGCAGGGGCCCTTCTTGGTGGAATTGTTGGTTCTAATTCTGGAAAGCGTAACGAAGGGATTTTAATCGGTGGTCTGATTGGTACGGCCCTGGGTGGTGTGGTCGGACGACGTTTGGATCAGCAGGCTAAAGAACTGGATAAGATTGCTGAAACAAAACGGACCGAAGACGGTCTGGTCACAAAATTAAAAAGCGATATCCTTTTTGACACTGGAAAAGCAAATTTGAAGCCTGCCGCGCAGAAAAATATCACCGAGATGGCTGATATCATGAAAAAATATCCCGAAAATATTTTAACTGTTAAAGGTTATACGGATAGCACGGGTTCAACAGATGTAAATAATAAACTATCTGAAGACCGAGCGGCCTCTGTGAAAAGAGTCTTAGTTGCATCGGGTCTTCCCGTTACAACGGTTTCAAGCATCGGTTTAGGGGAAACAAATCCAGTTTCTGATAATAAATCAGCCGAGGGTCGCAAGAAAAATCGCCGAGTTGAAATTGAAGTGACCGTCGATCCTTCTAAAGTTCCTAAAGATAAAAAATAATTTGTGAAAGCTCGCTTTTAATGAGGGAGCTGACATCCTGATTGATTTAAATCCATTTCATTTTTTGAATTCAAACAGCTGTAAATCCAAAAGGTTTCTTGGCCATAAGAAAGCCCTTCCCGTG
>JAYWEQ010000192.1:0-2870 GCA_043779185.1 Pseudobdellovibrionaceae bacterium | reverse complement strand
ATTGAAGCGAATCATTGATGAAAGATTTGGGAGTCATAAATGAAAAAATTCATTTTGTTAGTTGTAGGGCTTTCAATTCTAGCCGGTTGTGCAAATTTTCGAAAATCTGGCTCTGGGAAACTAAAAGTAAAAGAAGAAATCTTTCGCGATCTCGACGCTTGCTTCTTGGCTTATGATCTCAATGCCGACAAGATCGTTGCCGAAAGAGGCGGCGCCAATTGCACCGAAAGGGCTCCCGCCACATCTACCTTCAAAATTCCTCTTGCATTAATAGCCTTTGATTCAAAGCACTTGAGCGATGAAAATTCATCATTTAAATGGGACGGAACCAATCGATCAATTGCAACCTGGAATCAAGATCAAACTGCAGCGACCTGGATGAAAGATTCTGTCGTCTGGGTCTCACAAGCCCTCACCACAGATATTGGCTCTGAAAAGCTGACTGAATATCTGAAAATGTTTAATTACGGCAATCAAAATATGTCAGGTGGTTTAACGAGTGCGTGGCTTACCAATAAAGCCAAAGGACCAGGCGCTGCAACGCTACTCATTTCACCCAGGGAACAACTAGAGTTTATGAAAGGCTTTTGGAAGCAAAGCTTTAAACTTTCTCCCGAAGCCTATAAAAAAACCAAAACTATTACTCAACTAGAAAGTTTACCACACGGCTTTTTCTTGAGTGGTAAGACCGGATCGGGATTCATTGGGGATCGCGGTAGAACTCGTTTAGGTTGGTTTTTAGGACATATTGAAGGCCATGGCTTTCAACTTCTCACCGTCCTCAAATTTCAGGACAATGATGCCCAGAGCTTAAAACGTCCCGCCGGAGAGCAAGCCAAAGAAATGACCTTAAGAATCTTAAGATCCAATGGATTGCAATAGCCACAAAAGCTTAAGCCCCTTTTAGTGATGGGGATGATGATGATGATTACTGACGCTCTCACCATCATCAGGCTTAAGCTCCGCAAAACCGATAGCAGACAAAATAGTAATAACTCCCATGACTAAAAATGCCTTATGTAGCCCCGTAATCATTTGTTCTGGAGAAGAATGAAGTCTATCTAGAATGAAAAAACTTGTCGTTAGAGAGGCTGTGGCAACACCGAAGCTCAATGACATTTGTTGGATGGTACTCATAATGGTACTAGCCATCCCGGTTTCTTTTTCACTGACATCAGCATAACCCAAGCAACTCATACTTGTATATTGAAGAGACGAAAAAGAACCAAAAACACAGGCTTGAAAAATGATCATCCAGACACTGGTTCCTGGTCCGATCGTGGCAAACACCATGATCAAGCACCCAATGATCACGGTATTACCAAGCAAGAGATTTTTAAAACCAAAATGTGTAATCACTCGTGGCACCCAATAGCGAGTGCAAATTGCAGAAAGCGATTGAGGCATAATAAGCAGGCCTGACTGTATCGGCGAATATCCAAGGCCAACTTGATAAAGAAGTGGCAGCAAAAACGGCATACCACCGGCACCAAGCCGAGTAAAAAAATTACCCAATACAGTCGCTCTTAGAGTGCGAATTTTCAAAACTCCAATTCGCAGAACCGGAAATTTAATTGAGTTAGCATGAACTGCATAGGTCAATAAAAACAGAGTTGAAATACTAAAGAGGCCAAATATCTCAAGGCCAGAGAGTGTATGCTCACCAAATACCTCTAATACATACGACAGAAGCGTGATTCCACTGCCAAATAAAATCAGACCGACGAAATCAAGCGGTTCTTTTTTAGTGCCATGATAATCTGGCAAATATTTTTTCACCCAAATGAGACCCAATATTCCAATTGGAATATTGACGAAAAATATAATTCTCCAATGAAAAAATCCGACGATGAGTCCCCCCACCAGTGGCCCCAACATCGGACCAATCAAGGCCGGAATGGCAACAAAACTCATAGCTCGAATCAACTCAGATTTTGCAAACGAACGCACAAGTGTGAGCCGACCAACCGGCACCATCATCGCTCCGCCACAGCCTTGAATGATGCGACAAAATACTAAAAAATGAATATTGGTAGCTAAACCACAAAGCAGAGAGCCCACTGTAAAAATCGCAATTGCACTTCCGAAAACTTTTCTTGTACCGAAGCGATCGGCCATCCAACTGCTTATTGGAATAAAAACTGCGAGACTTAAAGTATAGCTACTCAAAACTGACTTCATACTAAGAGGTACAACACCAAGTGCTTTTGCCATCACCGGTACCGCGGTATTCAAGATCGTGGCGTCGAGCGACTCCATAAAAAACGCGATGGCAATCAGCCATGGTAATAGATTTTTAATTCGGGCCGGTAAATTCTCAGGCATATCTTATGAATAGGCTACGCTCCCCCGACAAATATTGCAAATATTTGAATTGGCACTGAAGCTGCAAAGTTTCGGTTGAACGAATTTAAACCTAACCTAAACCAAAACGAGGATTTTTATATGAAACATTTACTTGCCCTATTGACCATTTTTGTTGCTCAAAGCGCACTTGCTGGAACTTGTCTTATCAATACAACCGAAACCTATATCTACACCGGCGGGGTTATACCTTTCGCGCAAGTCGTAACTCCAGCTTTTGGCCCTGCTGATTGTTTACAAAAAGGTCAAAACACAGCTAATTTTGTTTATTCTGCGAATATTCAAAGTTCAGTTCAAGTAACTACGACTACTCAATTTATCGATAATTACGGTAGATACTTTCCAAGAATGGTATCTTACGGTCAATACATCGTTTTGACGCCACAGTTTGAAACTATGTATCCATATCTATTAGTGGGCGACGCTTATTTGGGTCTTTGGGGTGCCTACCATTATCGTACCTACAATCGTTATCCAGTAGGCGTTTACTACAACCGCCCTGAAGT
>JAYWEQ010000191.1:0-5429 GCA_043779185.1 Pseudobdellovibrionaceae bacterium | reverse complement strand
GATTTTCAACAAAGAGTTGATAAAAGTAGTTAACAGCCTGCAATTGCATGAATTTTTTGGATTATCTATTGGGTAGAGATGAGCGGAGTATCCAGTTCTCTTACGCGTTCTCGAATTAAAGATGCCTCGAACTCAGCAAAGGCGCCCAAAAGTTGAGCCATAAGGCGTCCGGAGGAGGTAGTAAGGTCAATTTGATCTCTTATCGCAACGAACGATACATTAAGATCACTTAGTTCCTGGAGGAGGGTTACAAGATCTCGTAGAGACCGAAAAAGACGGTCCAGCTTCCAGCAAATAACTGTGTCGATTTTGCGACTCCGGACCAAAGTCATTAATTGAGACAAGGCAGGTCGATCACTTTTTGTTCCACTAAGTTTATCTTCAAATATGGCCGAGACTTCCCAACCTCGGGCGCCAACGAAGGCCAAGATCTCTCGGCGCTGAATTTCCGTCGACTGTTCATTCGTAGAGACTCGTAAATAGATACCCACACGATTAACCATGATTAAATATATCGCGCAATGTCATACAATGTCAATACGTTGTATTTCTTTGAAACATCACCAAAGATACAGTTATGGCAAAATCAAAACTACCAGATCGAAAATATTCAGACGGCCCAAAGAAGATGATTTCAATAAGAATGCCAGAAAAGCTCTGGAAAAAGGTCGAAGCTTTAGCACAGAAAAAGGGCTGGGCGGTCAGCGACTTAGTAACGACTTATTTGGACCAGCTTGTTCAAGATGACGACTAGAAGAAAGGTTGCTTCAGACTTGACTTTCTATGTACTCAGAGGAGTCCGAGCTGCCTCGTTACTTCTTATAATCGATTTCAAAGTGAGCTTCTAGACGAAAGTCCTACAAAATCCTGCAAGTGGTTGCCTGAAAAAATCAAGGCCTTGACGGGGTTAAAAATTGAGATTTTATGCTCATTTATTTCACCAAAAACAACCGACCTACTACAAAATCTGTGTGCTACTACGATGAAAACTACAAACCGATGCAATTGCCGTTATTTTCGATGATTTCGGGTGATGTTGTAGGTTTTCTGCTTAAATCGAATTCGATTCTAAGTGCTCAATTTATTTAACTATATTTATTTTTGAAGCGACGGAGTTACAAATTGAAAAGTGAACGTTGAATTTGGTAGGGGGAGAGGGATTCGAACCCCCGATCCGCCGGTTATGAGCCGGCTGCTTTAACCAGCTAAGCTATCCCCCCACGCTGATATTTGATTGTCATAGTTTTATGTCATTCTTGGGGTTGGTTCAATTACAAAGAACAATGGCGCTTGATGGCCCAAGCTTTGAACGTATCTGATTCGGATTTCCGAGGGTTGATCCACTTTATTTCGCCTTCAAAACTGTAAATCGTGCGTAACAGTTCGATATTTTCAGCCGGCGTATAGACCATGCTTTCGCAAATTCCCTCAAGGCCATTTTCTTGTCCGAAATAATATTGCTGATATTCGGCTGTCACAGTTTCATTCTTGGCCGTGATTTGATCGCCCGATGGGTGCTTATCTTGGACAACGCACGTATAGTCACAGGTCCAATGCACAACAAAACCGATGAATTTTTTTTGACGAGCCTCGCCGATATATTTTTTTGATTCTGGCAAAGCCTTGCAAAAGCAATCTGTCGCAAAGGCCGCACCACTGAATATCGTGATCAATAAAAAATTTTTTAACATTATAACTTTTGAGCCCAATCAGACGCCGCTTTTTGCTCGTCGGGAGATAAATCATTGCACGGATTGAGATTGATTTCGGCGTCAGAGCCCCGGAAGCGAGCTAAGAACGATGAAATATGGTTATCAATTAAAAAATCTGAAAGGGCTTCTATCAGCGGTTTTTCTGTCGACTTGCGAGGCAAAGTAAAAATGCAATGATGCAATTTGATCGGCACGCCCATCAAAGTAAAAATGTAATGATGTAATTCGTGGCCCACGGAATAGTAACCAAGACCAGCTAAGTCCTGTTCAATGCCCTTGTCGTCATACTGATAGTAAGGAATAAAACTGAATTCAGGATTCACTTGGATGTGGGACGTTCCATAATATTCGAAGGCAGTGAATTTTTTTGGAAAAGGATTTCCATCTTCGTCGGGCTTTACGCCGTGACTAAATTTATTCCAATCATCCCAAACTTCAGGGTGATCTTTGATCCACTGTTTTTGAAATAAAACCCAGTCAGGAGTTTCTTTGGCAAAAATAAAGGGCTCAAAATTGATGATCGGAGCTTCTGCTGTCATTTTTAATTGATTGAAACCAGTGCTTGTTTTGATGAAATCCCAGGTTTGGGCGACTTTGTCTTCTAGACCGGGGTAATTGTAACCCTTGAGTTCGCCAATTAAAATCACGGGTCGATCGTTAGCGGGTGATGGGGCGGTTGTTTGCGCCTTCAAAATTGGAGAAAGGCCTAAACATAACAATAAAATAAATAACTTCATGGAAACCCCCATCCCCATGAATAGTTTTAATTGAGACGGCTTTAGGCGTCAAAGGATCCTTTTTTTTAGGCACATTTATGCGTTGGATTAAGTAAGGGCCTGCTGCTGTTTGTTCCACATTTGTAAATATTCGCCATTCAAGGCCAAAAGATCCTGGTGGCGACCGCGTTCAAAAATAGCTCCATTCTTTAAAACAATGATTTCGTCGGCATCAATCACCGTGGACAGTCGGTGGGCAATCACCAGTGTCGTGCGGTTTTGTGCCACCATTTTTAAAGAGGCTTGGATCTGTTTTTCATTATTGGAATCAAGGGCTGACGTGGCTTCGTCAAAAAGCAAGATCGGCGGGTTTTTCAGAATCGTCCGCGCAATCGCAACCCTTTGTTTTTCACCACCAGAAAGCTTAAGGCCTCGTTCGCCGACAGGTGTTTCATAACCTTTTGGCAGAGTTTCAACAAATTGATGAATGTTCGCAAGCTGAGCGGCCGCAATCATTTCCGCATCACCTAATTCGGGTTTACCGTATTTTATATTATAGCCAATCGAATCGTTAAATAAAACCGTATCCTGGGGAACCACGCCAATGGCGGCACGGAGCGACTTTTGAGTCACGTGCCGGATATCTTGTTGATCGATTGTAATCTGACCAGCCGTCACATCATAAAACCTAAAAACAAGGCGGGCGATCGTTGATTTTCCAGCGCCGCTGGGGCCAACGATGGCTAATGTTTGACCGGGGTGAACTTTAAAGCTGACGTTTTTTAAAATTTCACGGGAGGGTTCGTACTGAAAACTGACATCCTTAAATTCAATCACACCTTGGCTGACAATAAGTGCGGGGGCACCCGGTTGATCGGGAACGCTGGCATGAACTTGGGTCAGCTCGAACATTTTATCCATGTCGACCAAGCTGTGTTTGATTTCTCGGTAGACGAAACCTAAAAAATTCAAAGGTAAGTAGAGCTGAATTAAAAAAGAATTCACCAGAACAAAATCACCGACCGTCAATGTTCCTTTAACGACGCCATCGCCGGCCATGATCATAATAATTAATAAGCCCATGCCAATAATCACCGACTGCGATGTGTTTAATAATGAAAGTGAGGTCTGACTTTTTACGGCGGCCGCTTCGTAGCCCGCGAGAGACCGATCAAATCTTTGATACTCATGCTCTTCATTGCCAAAATATTTGACTGTTTCATAGTTCAGCAAGCTATCGATGGCGCGGGTGTTAGCAAGGCTTTCTTCGCTGTTCATTTTTTTTCGATATTTTAGACGCCATTCAGTGATTGAAAGAGTCATCACAATATAAATACTGATCGTTGCAAAAACCACGGTCGCGTAAAAATAGTTAAAGTGATATAATAAAATTCCTGTCACCAGAAAAATTTCCAGTAAGGTTGGTAAAATATTAAAAGTCATAAAATTAAGGACAAACTGAATGCCACGGGTGCCGCGCTCGATCACCCTAGAAAGTCCGCCAGTTTGCCGGGACAGATGAAATTCCAAGGATAAGCTGTGCAGATGTTTAAAAGTATTTAGTGCGATGGTTCTTTGGGCATGTTGGGCCACTTTGGCAAAAACCAGATCGCGGATTTCACCAAAAGTTTGCACCAGAATTCGGGCTAAAGCATAAGAAACAATCACGGCCAGGGGTAAAACCAATGGTCCATCTTTCAGCGAAAATCGATCAATCGCAGTTTTAAGTAAAAATGGAACATAGACATTCAAAACCTTTGCGCCCACTAAAAATAAGACGGCAATAAGAACGCGAATTTTTAATTCAAATTGCCCTTTGGGCCACAAGTAGATGCCCAAAGTTTTGATGGTCTGCCAGTGGCCGGCCTTGGGACTTTCGCTATCGACATTAAAGGATGTACTGGGTCGCATTTTTAGATTTATACTCCGATCATGAAATCTAGCATTCTGATTCCAAAAGGCAATACGCAAAAGGGTGTCAATCACCAGGTTTATCAATTCCTGCAAGAGTCTTTGGATTTGAAACGACCTTTAAAAATGATTGATGTGCCTTGCGGCGATGGAACTTTTGCCACTTTTATTAAAAACAATCATCCGCAAGTGCAGATGATCGGAATTGATTTTTTTGCGGATGTCGGCCAGCCAAATTTTGAATTTCATCAACTGTCAGCGCATGATTATTTTCGCGATCACAAGCCCGCACAAGTGGATGCTTTAACCTGTATTAGTGGGATTATGTGTTTTGATGGCATCGTCGATTTATTTCAAGCTTTTCACAAGTCTTTGAAATCGGGTGGTGTCCTGGTGGTGACCAACGATAATGTCATGACAGTTCGTGATCGATTGAGTTTTCTTTTTTTTGGTCAGTTTAAGCGCTTCAAACTTTTCTATGATATCAACGAAGGGAATTGGAACCTGGTTCTTCCGCAAGCCCTTCGAATGTTACTTGCGAGGCATGAATTTAAAAATATCAAAATAAAATACACATCGATTTACACGGAAGATTATTTATTTTTGCCCCTCGCTATTTTAATTTATCCGCTCTTTTTTATTTATTTGATGACGCGGAAAAGTTCCATTTCGCGATCGGAGCGACGGAAGCTTTTTCCATTCCAAGCTTTGCTGGCGCGCCATTATGTTATTTTTGGTGAAAAGTAAGCCGAATAAAGCAAACTTCAAAAATACCAAGGCTCCAAAGCGAAAATCTTGATCAAGGTCTAGTTTTATCAGTCCTTTTTTTGGCCAATAAGCTTGTCTTTGGTCGAGGTTTTTCGTCCGATAATGCAAGTAAATTCATATATGTTTATACAGCAACACGCCCTATCTAGAGTTTTTTCTAAAGTCAGCAAAGTTTTATAATCAGGACGAGCAAAAAGTCCGTAGGACCATCTTTGGTCGCAAGTCTTTAGTGTGAAAAACTAGATCTTCGGAGAGAGAACGCAAAACTTTGACGCGTCCTAGGATGAGAAAAGGGCTTGTCCTGTTTTGAGATGTCAAATTC
>JAYWEQ010000190.1:0-18642 GCA_043779185.1 Pseudobdellovibrionaceae bacterium | reverse complement strand
TGGAGGGTCAGGCGCCGGTTTGTGAATCAGATGTTTTTAAACATGGATTGAAGCCCACAGTCGTGAATATTCATGGCTGGAAAATGGGGCAAAGTATTTGTTACGATCTTCGCTTTTCTGAATTGTATTCCCATTACGCCCAGCAGGAATGTGATTTGATTCTTGTCCCGTCGTCGTTTTTGCCAAAGACAGGTGAGGCTCATTGGGAAGTTTTATTAAGGGCGCGAGCGATTGAAACGCAAGCTTATGTGGCGGCCAGTGCCCAGGGTGGAATTCATAAAGGGGACCATGGTGGGCAGCGCAGCACTTATGGGCACTCGCTTTTGGTGGACCCGTGGGGAGTTGTGATCGCAGAATTAAAGTCGCAGCCTTCGATTGAAGTGCATATCTTGACAAAAGACAGAATTCAGCAAGTTCGCAAACAGATTCCTATGAAGTCGCATCGCCGACTGCCGCGTCCTTGATAGAGAGTGACAATGGCGACCAAATCCTTTGAAATAAGGCTCTCGAGGTTTGTGATGAAAATTGTTTTTGGTTTGGCTTTCTTATTTTGTTCGATCGCGCACCCTGAAGTTTCTGGGCAACCGATGAAGTCAAAAACAGTTTCGGAAACGGGATATCAGGAAGAAATCCAGGAGCGTGCTAAGCGTCGAAATTATCCTGGTGGCCAGGATGAATCTGATTTAAAAGTGCAGGTGCAAGTGCTCAGCCCCACTCGAAAAGTGGCGCCCGTGGTGGAAGACACCTCTGAGCCTGTCAGTGACGACTGAGGAGTGGCCAAATGATTCGAAGTGATCTTCCTGAAGGTGTCCAACGAGAAGTCATGGATGTGGACGTGTTGATTGTCGGCGGAGGAGCTGCCGGTTTGTCTTGTGCTTTGCATTTGCAAAATCTAGTTCAAAAGCACAATGAAGATATCCAACAGGGTAAAAAACAAGGGGCTGCGATTGCAGATCCGATGATTGCCGTGCTGGAAAAAGGACCTGAAATTGGCGCCCACAGTTTTTCGGGTGCTGTCCTTAAAACAGCCGCTTTAGAGGAACTAATTCCTGATTATAAAGAAAAAGGTTGTCCTCTGGACGCGGAAGTCACCGAAGACGCCGTCTATTTTTTAGGAAAAAAATCAGCCCTTCGGTTTCCCATCACTCCGCCGCCATTTCACAATAAGGGAAATCAAATTATTTCTTTATCTAAGTTCAATCGCTGGTTAGGCCAGCAATGTGAAGCGAAGGGAATTAATATTTTTGCAGGCTTTGCGGCTGTGGAAGCTTTGTATGAAGGCGATAAAATTGTTGGCGTTCGCACGGGCGATAAAGGTCGCGATAAGTTGGGTGCGCCCAAAGGTAATTTTGAAGCCGGTTATATTTTAAAATCAAAATGTGTCGTTTTTGCAGAAGGCACCCGAGGGTCACTTTTTAAACAGGTCACTAAAAAACTAGATCTTCGCAAAGGTAAAAATCCTGAAGTTTTCGAAGAAGGCGTTAAAGAAGTCATCCAAATGCCGACAGGAACGGTGAAGCCTGGAAAAGTGATTCATACCTTAGGTTTTCCTTTGAAAAAAAGTATTGGCGGAACTTTTATTTATACAATCCCTGGTGATAAAATTATTTTAGGACTGGTGGCTTACTTAGACACCAAAGATCCTTTATTAGATCCTCATCGAGATTTGCAAAAATTGAAAACTCATCCCTTTATTGCAGACATGATTAAAGGCGGAAAAGTCATCGCTTATGGCGGAAAAACATTGCCGGCCGGGGGTTGGTATTCAATGCCAAAACTTTATGGCAATGGTTGGATGGTTTGCGGGGATACAGCCAGCATGGTGGATGTGCAAAAACTAAAGGGTATTCATCTGGCCATGAAGTCAGGAATGCTGGCGGCGGAAGTGGCCTTACAAGGGTTAGAAAAAAGTGATTTTTCTGAGACCGTGACAAGGGCTTATGAAGAAAAAATTAAAGCCAGCTACGTTAAAAAAGATCTCTACCGTGTTCGAAATTTCCATCATACTTTAAGCAAGGGATTGATTGCGTCTTTGCCAGGTCTTGCTTTGCAAGAAATGACAGGTGGCTGGAGCTTTTCTGATGGTGCTGCCGACCCTGTCGATGCGAAGACCACCCAGAAGGTCGCAGATGTTTGGGGCAGTGACGAAGCAGCTCGGGAAGAGATGAAGCTGCCAAAGGTCGACAATCAAATTTTCTTTGATAAGCTTTCGAGCGTTTATTTAACGGGCACCATGCATGATGAAGACAGTCCTAATCATTTGCTAGTGGCCAACACCGATATTTGCCGCACGGTTTGCCAGCCGCAATATAAATCGCCGTGCAATCTTTTTTGCCCGGCCAGTGTTTATGAAATGATTCCGTCCGGCGTGCACCAGGGCCAGATGGAGTTGCAGGTGAACTACACGAACTGTATTCATTGTAAAACCTGCGATCTAAAGTGCCCTTTTGAAAATATCGAATGGACCGTTCCCGAGGGTGGCGGCGGGCCTAAATACACCGAGACCTAGATCAGCGACTGAGGCTGAATTAACAAGAATATTAAACGATTCGTTATCAATTTTATGAATAATTAGTTTTATTCAACTGATTATTCAATGGGCGATCTTTCAGTTAACTTCACTTCAATTAAAGTTTTATATAAAGGGTTCTGCCAATGCGATCTGTTCTTGTTTTATTAGTGTGTTTTTCTAGTTCTTTTAGCTGGGCTCAGTCCCTTTGCGAAAGCCAAGCTATTCTTGGGGCTCGCTTATTTGCAGCCAGTGAGAACCAAATCAATTTGCGCTATATTGTCGCCGAAAGTGCCGTTGTCCAAGCCGAGTCGAATCAAGCGATATCTTACAATGTCACAATGGTGGACGATTCCATTGTTCAAGTCCGTCTGTTAAAAAGTGATTGCCATGTTGTGACGTCGAACATGGTGACTGACGAGTAAAAAAGTCGCGAAATTACTTCAATTTCTATTCAGGGGCTTGCGAAGTCTCCTTAAAACCTTTAGATTCCTGATTCCCGCGACAATGCCCATCTGGGAGGTATTGTCTTAAAAACTGAAAGGAAATCCCCATGCCTCAATTTATTGCGACAGCTCCTAAAGGCCTTGTTGATGCTTTAGCCCAAGAACTTAAAGATCTTGATTTAAACGTTGTTGAAATCCGCGCCGGCGGTGTTGTTTTTGAAAGTAACTGGGAAGGTTGTTATAAAGCCAATCTGCAATCACGCCTTGCCAGTCGGATTTTAAAACCAGTTTTGGATTTCACGGCTTATCAACCTGAAGAGCTTTATGAACAAATCATGCATCATGATTTTACAAAATATATCAGACCCGATCAGACCTTAACGATTGATGTTAGTTTAAAAGAATCAATGCTGCGTGATCAGCGGTTTGTGGCGATGAAAATAAAAGATGCCGTAGTCGATCAATTCCGCGAAAAATTTGGTGTTCGTCCAGACGTTGATAATTTTAATCCGGCTTTACGAATTCATGTGAAGGCATATAAAAACACTTTCAATGTTTCCATCGATACCTCAGGCGACAGTCTTTTTGCTCGAGGTTACCGCAAGGAAGTGGTCGATGCTCCGGTGAAAGAAAATTTAGCAGCGGGTTTAATTGTGTTGTCGGGCTGGGATAAAAAAACTCCTTTGTTGGATTTTATGTGCGGATCGGGAACTTTTTTGATCGAGGGTGCGATGATGGCGATGAATATTGCGCCGGGAATTCAGCGCAAGCGCTTTGCATTTATGAACTTGTTGGGTTTCGATCGCGATGTCTGGGGAAAGCTTGTGGATGAAGCGGTCGCTCAGGAAAAAGAAGACTTGGATTTTAAATTTTACGGTTATGATATCGATAAAAAAGCCATTGCGATCGCAACGCTGAATGCAAAAAGTGCTGGTGTTGATCATGTTTTAGAGCTGAGCCGTCAGCCGGTTGCCATGGTGGAGCCACCTGTGGAAAAAGGTTTGATCGTCATGAATCCGCCTTATGGAATTCGAATCGGTGACGAAGATAACGTGCGCGATGTGTACCGCGATATCAGCTTTACTTTAAAACACAAATTCAAAGGCTGGGACGCTTGGATTCTTTCTGGCAATAAGGACTTGATTGCGGATCTAAAATTAAAATCGACTCGCAAGCATTTTGTCTTTAACGGCAATATCGAATGTCGATTTTTGAAATACTCGATGTTCTAATCGATTTTTAATTCCTGATTTGTAAGGCTCTTCATAAAGAATAAGGTGCCTTTTTCTTTTTCGTATTTTCTGCGGGTAAACGATGGTTGACGTCAAACATGGCAATGGCTTCGACCGTTTTAGTTCCGGTATCGTAACGAATTGTGACTCCGGACATTTCGTCTTTATAAAAAATTACATCTGCAGAAATAGAATGTGGGTTATTTTCGTTTTCTGCAAATTCTTTAAATTGCGCAGTTTTGAAGCTATTCTTTGCTTCGGCTAACGAAGATTCTTTTTCCTCGGCCTTGGGTATCCAAAGAAAATCCAAAATTTTGTGATTACTTGATAAGAAATTGATTGATAGCCGTTGCGAGCCTGTCGAAGCATCATCAAAATTTAGTGTGTAATGATCGGTATCCTGAATTCGGCCTGTTGGGTTACCGAGAATTTTTATCACGTCAGCTTCTGATGAGATTCCTACCGTTAGGAGGCGCACCTGATCATAGTTTAACGGGTGAACTGAAGAATTTCTGTTCGTCATGCAGGCAGATAAAAATAATGTGAGAAACAAAGCGCTGATTTTCATTTCTTGGTTGGTACCTTTTTATTTTTCGACATCTTCGAGGCCTAATTTTTTTGCGATCGTAGCCAATTGCTTTCGCATCTGGGGCAATTGCGCAAGGCTTGCGATTGTTTTCAAACTATCTTTCAGTGGTTGCAGGGGATATCCACCGTAGGCGCCCGGAGTTGAAATATCTTTCGTGACTGTGGATCTTCCGGCCAGCATGACGTTATCACAAATTGTAATGTGATCTGAAACGACAGAGTTTCCTCCGACCATAAAGTTAGTGCCGATTTTTGTTGAGCCTGCAGTCATAAAGCCTGCGGCAATGACGCCGTTTTTTCCGACTTCGCAGTTGTGAGCCAGATGGCAATTTTTATCAAACTTTGTTCCTGAAGCGATTTTTGTTTCAGTTAAAGTGGCGCGATCGATGGTGGTCCCCGCGCCGATTTCAACGTCGTCGCCTAAAACGACTTTGCCCAGTTGGGGGATCTTTCTTTGCTGGCCCTTGTTGTCCGTCGCAAAGCCAAATCCATCGCAGCCAATGGTGGCATGCGGTTGAATTTCACAGCGCTGACCCATAACTGTGTCGGCACCGACGTAAGCCAGTGGATGGATGATGCATTGTTGGCCGATCACCACGTTGTGCTCGATCACGGCATTGGCTCCGATGAGTGTGCCTTGGCCGATGACGGTGTTCGCTCCAACAAAAGCACCGGGACCCACTTTAACTTGGGCGCCCAGTTGGGCGGTGGAATCGACAAAAGCAGAGGCATGCTTATCGGCGCCCCATTGAAAGCGTTCTTTTTTGTCATCAAATAAGGGCAAAATCCAGCTCATCGCTAGATTCATTTTTTTTGTTTTAAACAAGGCTTGATCGGGGCCTAAGGGGGTTGCCTTTGCATCAAGCTCGAAGGTTGCTATGATGATTGTCGCTTTGCGAGAGAGGGCTTCAGATAATAATTCCTGGCTAGAGACAAAAACCAAGGAGCCTTTTTCGGCGGTTTCAGGAGGATGGACGGAGACAGCTTGAGCATTTTCGCTGCCGGCGACGAATTGAATCAAGTCAGGATTGAGTTTTTGAATCTGGGACGCTTTCATGGGCCTACTTTCATAAAGGACTTTGCTAATGCTACGCGATAAATCCTCTAGAATCTTGTTACAACGTCAATAAAGTTAGTATAGATGAAACGTATAATCACCATTAAACCAAACTCGGAGGAGGGCGTCGATGGCAAAAAAGGCGGCTGCATCTGCAAAAAACAGTTCTGCTAAAAAACCAACGGTGGCAAAAAAACCGGTTGTAGCTAAGAAAGCGGCCGCAAAACCGGCTCCGAAAGCTAAGAAAGAAACTCCTCCAAAAAAATCAGCTGCGGTTGTGTCTAAAGCGACTTTGCCCGCTAAGTCGACTCCAGAGACTCAAAAAGATCCTAAAAAAGGGGCAAAAAAAGAAATTCCTGCAGAAGTCAAAGCAGCCCCTGTCGCTGAAAAAGTGGTTGAGGCCAAAGCACCCCCTGAGCCGAAGCCTGCCAAGGTTCCGAAACTTAAAAAATCAGAACAAGCTAAAATTAATGCTGATAAAGCGGCCCTTAATGAAGAAGAGCGTCGGTGGAATGAGTTTCATGAAAAGCATAAAACTGATAAAGCTCAAACCTATGATATGAAAGCGACTTTTGCAGCTGCCCAGCCCTTGCAGCATAAGATTTTAGGATGGGGATGGATTCTTTCTAATGATAATGATCGTTTAGAAGTTCTGTTTCGCGACGGAAAGCGCATTCTCATTAGCAACTACAATAGATAAGAGTTGCTTCATCCAAGAATCTAACCTACAAATTTACTTGCATGGCCAAAGACGATTTAGCACAAATAGATGGTAAAGTAGTGGACGCTCTTGCGGGCGGTCTTTACAAGGTCCAATTGGACAACACTGTAGAGATCTCGGCAAAGCTCTGTGGAAAAATGCGACGCTTTAATATTCGCGTTGTCGTTGGTGACCGAGTCACTGTGGGGGTTTCGCCTTATGACACCACTCACGGATTGATTATGTACCGTCACAAATAATGCCAGCTCATATGCGGACTCTCCCAAAAATAATTATTTGAGGTTTTTATGGATCAAGCTCTGCTCAGTTTTTTGAATCGAGTGGCCCCCCAAGTTTCTGGTAAGTCCGTCCAAGCGGTTTTAGATTTATCCGCAGAAGGCGGCACGGTTCCCTTTATCGCCAGGTATCGAAAAGAAAAAACTGGAAATTTGGATGAAGTGCAGATCAAGGCCATCATCGATGGCTTTGAAAGCTATAACGAAGTTGTAAAGCGAAAAACTTTTTTAACCAAAGAGATTTCCGAGCAAGGAAACTTAAGTGCCGACATCAAAAAACGCATCGATGTGTCTTGGGATTTAGGCGAACTGGAAGAAATCTACCGTCCGTTCAAAAAGAAGAAAAAAACAAAGGCCACGATCGCTCGCGATGCGGGGTTAGAGCCTTTGGCCCATTGGATTTGGGATATGGGTCATGGTTTAATTCAAGACGAGATGCCTTTTGAAACCAAGGCCAAAAATTACATCAATCTAGCTCATAAAATTCAGACTTATGATGAAGCTCTGAAGGGTGCGCAGGATATTTTAGTTGAAAAAATATCCAATGACCCTGAGCTGCGTTTAACTGTTCGAAATAATTACTTTGAAAAAGGTCGAATTATTTCTAAAGCGGCTAAGGGTTATAAGCCGCACTCGAAATACGAAATGTATAAAGAGTTCGAAGAGCCTGTAAAGACTTTATTAGATTCTAAAGCCAGCCACCGATACATGGCCATGCGCCGAGGCTGGCAAGAAGAAGAACTTTCTGTCGATATCAAAGGTGAAGAAGAACAACTTCTTCAGATGTACGAACGATTTTCGACGTCTACGCCTGACACTTCCATTGGCATGTATTTAAAGGCTTGCGCAAAAACGGCGCTAGCTATTTATGTGATTCCGTCAGTTTGTAATGAAGTTCATCGCGCTTTAAAAGAAAAAGGCGATGAAGATGCAATAAAAGTTTTTGCAGAAAATGTGCGAAGGCTTTTGCTGGCATCGCCTTATGGACCAAAAGTTGTTTTGGGAGTCGATCCCGGTGTTCGAACGGGTTGCAAAGTCGCACTGATTGATAAAGCTGGTCAGTTTATTTCGCACACAGTTTTGCATATTAATGGTGACGGAGCTGATGCGAAAGCAAAAGCGCTTTTTTCTGAAGTTCTAAAACAAATTCAAATTCAAGCCGTCGCTGTCGGAAATGGAACGGCTGGACGGCAAACAGAAATTTTCTTACGAAAAATTTTAAAAGATATTGGTTCGCCGATTCCCGTTGTGATGGTGAACGAATCGGGTGCGTCTGTTTATTCAGCGTCAGATATTGCACGGGAAGAATTCCCTGATCTTGATATTACAGTTCGGGGTGCCATTTCCATTGCTCGAAGATTGCAAGATCCATTGGCCGAGCTTGTAAAAATTGATCCTAAATCAATTGGCGTTGGGCAATACCAACATGATGTCAGTCAGCCGTCGTTAAAAAAATCTTTGGAATTTGTCGTTGAAAGTTGCGTGAATCAAGTGGGAGTCGATTTAAATACGGCTTCAGCGCCGCTGTTATCGCATGTTTCTGGAATTGGTCCGGCTTTAGCGCAAAGTCTAGTTGAGTTTCGAAAAGCAAAAGGTTTATTTCAAGACCGTGCAGAACTTTTAAAAGTTCCTAAGTTTTCAACGAAGTCTTACGAGCAAGCCGCAGGATTTTTAAGAATTTTTAATGGCAAAAGTGTTTTAGATTCAACAGGAATTCATCCTGAAAGATACCAAGCCGTTCGCGATATGGCTGGCGAATTGAATGCCAATGTCTCGGAGTTGATCGGTCAAGGAGCTAAAAAGCTTTTAGAAGGCCGAACGAAATGGGCCAAATTAATTGGTGAATTTACTTTTGACGATGTTGTGAAAGAATTAGAAAAACCAGGTCGTGATCCGCGCGATGCATTTAAAGCCTTTCAATTTCGTGATGATATTTTTGAAGTGAAAGATTTAAAGCCCGATATGATTTGCCCAGGTATTGTGACGAACGTGACAAACTTTGGAGCCTTTATCGATATTGGTGTTCATCAAGATGGTTTGGTTCATATTTCGGAACTGGCCCATAAGTTTGTTGATGATCCCCGTAAAGTTGTCAATCCAGGCGATCAAGTCACTATTAAGGTGCTTAAAGTCGATACAGATAAAAATCAGATTTCATTAACTATGAAATTGGACTCTGCTGCCGAACATGTCGAGCGCGCGCCGGCTGAAAAATCGGCGGGCAAAAAAGCCGGAGGACAAAAAAATACTCGCAGCAAAAGCCCTGCAACAAAAAAAGAAGCTCCGAAACCTCCACGGCCCGAACCAAGCAAAGAGGCTCGCACCGATGGGCCAAGAGCGGCAGCGCCTGGCACTCGACCGCAAGCCGGTCAGCGTCCACAACCAAGTGGCGGTAATAGCGGCAGTCGCCCAGGGGCGAGGACACCGTCGTCACCTTTTAATAATCCATTTGCAGCTTTATTGAATGTTAACAAGAAATAGGGAGAATTTATGGCTGAAAAAAGAAAAGTGATGCGCAAGACTCGTAAAAAAGGCGCTCGTCATCACGCAAAAAGAATTCAAAAGAAGAAAAAGAAGCAGAGAAATAAAAATAAACGGTAACGTTTGTTTGGTTTATTCTGGATTTAAAAGAAGCCGATCTGGATAAGATCGGCTCTTTATTTTTTAGCGCCGATGACAGCAGCTGCAATTTGGACAAACCCTTTACCACCAATTTGGTCAGCGATATAAGTTGGTTTGTTTTTCAATGTGCTGGCAAATTTTTGTAAGTTGGCGACACCGAACGAGTGCGGGAAACAAGCAAACATGGGCTCATCGTTGGGCGAATCACCGGCAAAGCCGACCACCTTTTTTGCTTCTGATTCAGACAAATTAAATTCTTTCGATAGCATTCTTAAGGACATGGTCACTTTGTTGTAATCACCAAACCAGCCATTGACGTGAATAGAACTGATTTTAGCCTGAGCCCCCGCCGCTTCAAAAATAGAAACAATTTTTTTAACTTCGGATTCGGGTAGGGCGGGAACGTCTTCGCAAAAATCGATGGCGAGGTCCATCATGCGACAAAATTGATCACTGGCTAGGCTTGAGCCTGGAACCGCTGCCAAAATTTTTGTTTGAAGCGCATCTAACTTTTTTCGATTTTCATTTTGAGTTTTTTCATCGAAATAAAAATCCCTGTGCATTTTTTTATTATTGTAACGGAAGTAGAAGCCGCCGTTTTCTCCGACGATGCCAGCGACGGGCCACATTCGGGCGATCATTTCGCACCAACCTGCGGGACGTCCGGTGATTGGAATGACTTGCACGCCAGCCTGCTTTAAATCCCACAGCGCTTGATAGGCGGGGGCCTGCAACTGACCTTCGTCGGTCAGAGTGTCGTCGATGTCAGTGAGCAAAAAACGCAATGAGGTTTTAAATTCAGAGATTTTTTTCATATTTTGATCCTACTTGAAAGGCTGGTTGAAGCGTAAGGTCAAAGTTAAAACTTGCGCGTTTCCTTTAAACCAATCACTTTCTAAGTGTACATTTATATAGACAAGGTTGTTGGGCTAAAGTCGAGTCACCTATCAAATTGAGGGCAAAGCCTCAGAAGAGTACAAGGACGAATGGCAAAAAAAGTAGTTAGTAAATCAAATGCGGGCGCAAAGCTGGTGATCGTTGAGTCTCCGACGAAAGCAAAAACCATCCGAAAGTTCTTAGGCAAAGGCTATATTGTTGAGTCTTGCATGGGTCATATTCGAGATTTACCACGGTCTGCCAAAGATATTCCTGCCAAATTTAAAAAAGAAAAATGGTCACAACTGGGTGTGAATGTTGAAAACAACTTTGACCCGATTTATTGCATTCCTCGGGATAAAGAAAAAGTTGTTAAAATTTTGCGTGATAAATTAGAAGGAGCCAGCGAGCTTTACCTTGCGACGGACGAAGACCGCGAAGGGGAAAGTATTTCTTGGCACTTGGTCGAAGTTTTAAAACCTAAAATTCCAACAAAAAGGATGGTCTTTCATGAGATCACCCAAGAAGCGATTCAAAAATCTTTAAAAGAAACTCGTGAAATTGATTTTAACTTAGTGCGTGCCCAAGAAGCTCGAAGGATCTTAGATCGACTGGTGGGCTATACGATTTCGCCTTTGATCTGGAAAAAAATTGCTTACGGTCTTTCGGCAGGACGTGTGCAATCCGTGGCTGTGCGATTGATCGTCGAGCGGGAGCATGAGCGCATTCGATTTAAGAAAAGTGCTTATTGGGGACTTTTAGCGTTCTTAAATAAAGACGGCGTCGAATTTGAAACACGTTTGCAATCTTATAAAAATACTCGAATTGCGACGGGAAAAGACTTTGATCCTTTAACTGGAAAATTAAACGAAGGAAAAGATTTCTTAGTTTTAGATGAAAAAAAATCAAATGATGTTTTAAAAGAAGTAGAAAAGGGTGCGTTTGTTGTTAGCGAAGTGGAAGAACGACCCACCACACGAAAGCCAGCGCCACCTTTTATCACTTCAACCTTGCAGCAGGAATCCAATCGTAAATTAGGATTAAGCTCGCGGGAAACCATGCAAGTCGCACAAAAATTGTACGAGCAAGGTTTTATCACTTACATGAGAACAGATTCGAATTTTCTTTCTCAGGAAGCGATTTCGGCGGCTCGTAAAAATATTGTGCATAAATATGGAAAAGAATTTTTGCCTGAGGCTCCACGCAGTTATACGGGTAAGAAAGCCAAGGGTGCGCAAGAAGCCCATGAGGCGATTCGTCCGGCGGGAACTGAGTTTGTTGATCCTGATTTAACGGGCTTAACCGGCACGCAATTAAAACTTTATGAGTTGATTTGGAAACGCACCATGGCCAGTCAAATGGTTGATGCTAGACAAAAACAAGTGTCTGCAAAAATTCAAGCGGGCTCGGCCCTTTTTGCGGCAAACGGCATGACGATTGAATTTTCTGGATTTTTACGAGCCTACGTTGAGGGCAGTGATGATCCTGAAGCGGAATTGATGGAACGCGAAGTTCGCCTTCCTGCTTTAAAAGTTCGCGAAACCGTAAAATTAAATAAAATGGAACCAACCTCGCATGAGACAAAGCCGCCGGCTCGATTTACTGAGGCCTCGCTAGTGCAAACAATGGAAAAAGAAGGCATTGGGCGACCTTCGACTTATGCTTCTGTTATTGGCACCATTATCGATCGCGGTTATGTGCGAAAGAACGCGACGGCCTTAGTGCCAACTTTTACAGCCATGGTGGTTTCAAAACTTTTAAGCCGTTATTTGCCAGAGTATGTTGATTTGGGTTTTACCAGCGGCATGGAAGAATCTTTGGATCATATTGCTGAAGGCGATTTAGATTGGAAAAAATATTTAAAATCGATTTATTTTGGACAAAAAGGTTTGAAATCCCAAGTCGATGCGCAAGGTGAAAAAATTGATGCCGATGAAGCTCGAACGATTCGTTTGGAAGGGCTGGAATCCTATGCCTTTCACGTGGGTCGTTACGGCGCTTACGTGACGTCAAAACGAGATGGCGAAAAAGTAAGTGCTTCAATTCCCGAAAGCGAATCGCCAGCTGATGTAACATCTGTAGATGTTGAAAAGTGGATTGATCAAAAAATTAATGGGGCTGATGCCTTAGGAAAAGATCCTAAAACAGGCGAGCCCATTTATGTGTTAAGTGGTCGTTACGGGCCCTATGTTCAGCTGGGTGATTTGACGGATGAAAATCCAAAACCAAAGCGAGCTTCAATTCCACCGGGAACTGAGCCGACACTTGTGACTCTGGAGCAGGCGGTTGATTTGTTGCTCTTGCCGAAAACTTTGGGTCTGCATCCGGGCACTCAGAAAGAAATTAAAGCAGGGCTTGGTCGTTTTGGTCCCTTTATTGTGCATGAAGGAGATTATCGATCAATTCCTAAAGCAGAAAGTATTTTTCAGATTGATTTAGTGCGCGCTTTAGAACTTTTAAATCAGCCGAAAAAAGGCCGAGGCAAAGCGTCAGCTTTAAAAGAATTCGGTCCGCATCCAAAAACGGATGAAGTGATTCAAGTTTATAACGGCCGTTATGGGCCGTATGTAAAATGTGGAAAAGTCAGTGCCTCCTTAGGTGAAGGAATCACTCCGGAAGGCGTGACTTTAGAGCAAGCCTTAGACCTTTTGGCGCAAAAAGATGATAAATACAATTTAAGTAAGCCCAAGGAATTGACCGTGAAAACCAGCGGAAAAGGCAAGGTTGCTAAAAAAGCAAAAAAGCCTGCTTTAGCTCCAATGGCTGGCGTAAAAATTCCATCTCCCGCAGCTCGGAAGGCGCAAGCCTTGGGAGTTAAAAAGGTGATCACGCGCAAGCGAGCAAAATAGGATCTATGGCTGATGATGTGAAAAAAAGCCAACTTGAAATTGGTCTTCCCAGGTCCCCAGAAAAGGATCGAAACTACCATCTTGGCGGCCGTAGTTTTTACTTTTTTGATTTCGACGATAATATTGCCTTCTTAACAACACCATTGGTGTTATTCCACAAAGAAAATGGCAGTGAGCTTGTCATCACTACGGGCGAGTATGGTCAGGTGCATCCACAAATTGGAAAAACCGGCCCTTTTGAGAAATATGAGATCAGAGAATTAGACCACAATGGAACTTTTAGAAATTTTCGAGACCATGAAGGAAAAAGCCGACAATTTTTTATTGAAGATGTGGCCACCATTCTAAATTTACCAGACTTCAATTGGAAAGGGCCTTCTTGGGAATGCTTTTATCACGCAACGTTCAATCAAAGGCCTGTTTCTTTGATCACGGCGCGGGGCCATCATCCCGAGACTTTAAAAGCCGGTGTGCGGGAATTTGTCTCGCAGAAATGGCTTCCCATGGAGCCCAATTACTTAAGTGTTTTTCCGGTCAGTCATCATCCAACAAGACACCTTTTAGGTGATCAAGAGCTGGTGATGGGCGTTGCAGAGCTGAAGCAACGGGCCATTCGCGCCAGTGTTGAAGAGGCCATAAAAACTTACGGACATAATCCGCACCATCGATTTGGCATGTCAGACGATGATCCCAGAAATATTCAGCTGATTGTAGAAGAAATGACTCGCCTAAAGTCCAGCTATCCGGAGATGTCATTTTTTATGATTGAGACTCATAAAGGAAATTTTATTAAGCACGAAGTCACGCTGTCGGGCCTGCGCTCTGAGCCAATTCAAAGCCCATCGCAGTTATCGTTATTTGAAGATCGATAAAGGGATTCGACATTGTTTGCGACCTCCTACTAAAGTCAGGTATTATTTTTATTCCATGTGCTCCGATAGGTATTTGATATCCTAATGGCATCAAAGGCGGTTGAAATGTCTGGTTCGTCTAAGTTTACTTTTCTGGTCAGTGTTCTAGCTTTTTCTGGGGGCTTCATTGGAAATTTTTCCAGCGCAGAAGCCCAGCTTCGAAGTGAAAAGACGGGCCTTGAATGCCGATATATTTATCCGATCGAGCAAGGCTTCTTAGCTAATCATGTAAAGTACAGCAATTTAGATAAAGAATTAGAAACCAGAGTCTATGATCAATACTTAAAAAGAATTGATTCAGCAAAAATTTATTTGATCCAATCAGATGTTGAAGAGATCAAAAAAATTATGACCGGGCAATTTAAAAAAAGCCAAGATCAGGATTGTTCTTTCCTAACAAAAGTCGAAGATTTACTGAACCAAAGGGTTAAAGAGCGAGCTGAATTTGCGAAAGCTTTTTTAGGCAAAGACTACAAATTTGATTCAAAAACAGAATTTGTTTACGATCCAGATAAAAAACCTTGGCCAAAGAATAAAGAAGAGGCCAATGAGTTCTTGAAAAAATATGTTCATTTTCAAATTTCTAATTATCTAGCAACGGATATGAAACTTCCGGAAGCTAAAAAAGCTGTGATTAAAAATTACGACCGCGCCGTTAAAAGAACGGTTGAAACGCCTGTCGGTGATATTTACGCAGGCTACTTGGATAGTTTTGCAAGATCTTTGGATCCTCATTCAAGCTACATGTCCCGCGACATTTGGGAAGACTTTCGTATTTCGATGGAATTAAAACTGCAGGGTATCGGTGCCACACTGTCTTCACAAGATGGTTTTACTGTCGTAGAAGCCTTAGTACCTGGGGGCGCCGCTGCAAAATCAGGTCAGATTGAACCGCAAGATAAAATTATTGCCGTAGGTCAGGGCGAAGGGGCTTTAGAAAATGTAATCGATATGGATTTAAAAGACGTTGTTAAAAAAATCCGTGGGAACAAAGGAACGAAGGTTCACTTAAGTATTTTGCGCAGCAAGCCTGATGGAAAAAAACGTCTTGATGTTGTGCTGACTCGGGACGAAGTGAAGTTAGAAGATGAAGCCGCATCGATCACTTACTTGGATAAAGAAATCGGCGGGAAAAAAGCAAAAATTGGAATTATCAATTTACCAAGTTTTTACGCGGAATCGCATCGCGGGGGAAGAACTTGCGCTGATGATATGAAAAAATTAGTGAAGCAAGCTCGTGAAAATAAAGTTCAAGGTTTGTTGTTGGATCTTTCAAATAACGGTGGCGGAAGTCTTGACGATGCTGTCCGAGTCGCTGGATTATTTTTTAAAACGGGCAACGTCGTGAAGCAATCTTCTAAAAATGAAGGACGCTCTGAAATTGTTTTTGCTGACACGGAACCTGCTGTTGATTGGCCAGGCCCGATGGTGATTCTGACCTCTAGAATCAGTGCCAGTGCCTCAGAAATTGTGGCTGGAACATTACAAGATTATAAACGTGCTGTGATCGTCGGCGGGGATCATACTTTTGGAAAAGGCAGTGTTCAGACTGTTCGAGGCGTGCCGAATGATTTAGGGGCAGTAAAAGTCACTATCGGAATGTTCTTTATTCCCGGTGGAAATTCAACTCAGCATCGTGGAGTTGAAGCGGACGTTGTTTTGCCAGGTCCTTACAGCACCGAAGAGATTGGCGAAAAGTCTTTGGATTACTCATTGCCACCTAAAAAAATCGATAACTTCGTATCTGATACAGCTTTCGTTAAAGAAGGCGAGGGCGCTTGGTTTATCTTAAAATCGGAATGGCTTAAAACTCTGAAAGATAAATCTCAGGCTCGGGTTGATAAGAACGAAGAGTTTAAAAAAATCAAAGAAGATTTAGTGAAGGCTAAAGATCGCGGCAAGGTCATTCGTGTCAGTGATATTTTGAAGGACAAAGAGAAAATCGAGAAAGAGAAAAAGAAGTCGAAGACTCGATACGGTAAAAAAGAAGAGCGTGAAAAGGAATACTTAAAACGAGCTGATGTTCAGGAAGCAACCAGTGTCCTTCTTGATCTGATGGGCATTGAAGAAGCGCAAGTCGGCCCCCAAGCTCGGAAGTAGGGCGGGGCTGATCGCAGACAGGCTGCGTTAGGGCCTGTTTTGCGATCATAATCTCACTGACAAAATCAGCTCATTTGGCATAAACATGAAGACGCTTCAACAGTGAGACTATGATAAGGAAATGGCGATGACCAAAAAGACCTCTCCGAAGTCATCCAAGAATAAACCATCAAATAAAAAATTTTCGGGTCTTTCTAAGGATTTATTGCTGAAAATGCATGAGCTGATGGTCAAGTCCCGAGTCCTTGAAGAGCGTTTGATTAAAATTTATCGAGCTGGAGAATCCTATTTTTGGATTGGAGCGCCTGGAGAAGAGGCTTGGGGTGTTCCGCTGGGAATGCTGGTTCATAAAGGCCAAGGTGTTCAATACGATTGGTTGCATCTTCATTATCGTGGGACACCAACGTTGATCGCCATGGGACTAGAGATGGTTGATTCCATTAGACTTATGATGAATCGGGCAACAGATCCCTCGACCGGCGGCCGTAATTTTTCTAATCACTATTGTATTCCAAAGTGGAATGTCGCACCCGTGACCTCGCCCATTGAAGTTCAGTATCCGATTGCCTGCGGAACGGCTCATGCTCAAAGCCGGCATGGGTCTAAAGGAATTTCGATTGTAACAGGTGGTGATGCCGGAACGGCTGAGGGCGATTTTGCCTCAGGTTTGGTGTGGGCCTCTAGGCCAGGTCATGAGCTTCCCATGTTGATCACTGTGCAAAATAACAGATGGGGAATTTCGACAAGCTATGAAGGTCAGCACGGTGAAAAGTTTATCGCCGATCGCGCCCGCGCCTTTAACATCCGGTCTCGGGTGATCAATGCGAACGATCCAATAGAAAGTTATTTAGTTTTAAAAGAAGAGATGGAATGGATTCGCAAAACGGGAAAGCCTTCTTTTATTGAAGCCAATGTTTCTAGATTGTACGGACATTCTTCGGCCAGTGGTGCGAATTTGGATGAAAAAGAAATCGACTGCGTAAAAACTTTTGAAAAAGATTTACTGAAGGCGGGCCTTCTAACGCCAGCTAAAGTGAAAGAAGTTTGGACGGCCTACGAAGAAGAAAGTGTTCGTGCGACAGAAACAGCTCGGAAAGAGCCCGTTCCCTCTGCAGAAACAGTTTGGGATCATATTTATGTTGATAATGAAAATGCCGATTGGAGAAAATTCTAATGGCAAATATGGCTCAAGCGATTCGCATGGCTCTGCATTACGGAGAACGTCATTTGAATGTTCGAGATATTTTTGGGCAGGACGTAGGCGCACCCTTAGGCGGGGCCTTCACGGTGACCCAAGGGCTCAAGACATCTTGGAACACACCGCTGGATGAACGTGGAATTATCGGTATGGCGATGGGAATTGCGATGGCAGGTGACCGGTGTGTCGCGGAAATTCAATTTTGTGATTATATTTTTAATACCATAGATCAGCTCAAAATTGCCGGTAATACTTTGTGGTGTACCAACGGTCAGTATAACTTACCGATGACAGTGATGACACCAGTTGGGGCTGGGATTCGCGGATCGGTTTATCATTCTCATTCATTTGATGCTTGGGCCTCAAGGCTTGCCGGTTGGAAAGTTGTGATGCCCTCAACGCCTTTGGATGCTTACGGCCTAATGTTGTCAGCGATTCAAGATCCCAATCCAGTTCTTTTCTTAAAACCGAAAGCCTTGATGCGAGTTCGCGGGGAAGAATTAATTCCTGGCGAGCCCGCCAATGAAAAAGAATTAAAAGCGATGATCGATGCGCCCATCGGTGATCGTAGCAAGTGGAAAGCCCGTTGGCCTGATTTGCAAGAGTACTTGGTTCCGATTGGAAAAGGAAAAATCACTCGTGAGGGCACCGACATTACGGTGGTTTCTTATGGCCGGCATTTGCTGATTTGCAATGAAGTGGCCGACCAAGTAAAAAACGAAGGTTTATCGGTCGAAGTGATCGACCTTCGGTCCATATATCCCTACGATTGGTCCATGATTAAAACTTCGGTTGCTAAAACAGGCCGCGTTCTTTTTGTGAATGAAGATACCGAAGTCACAAACTTTGGCGAACATTTGGCGTACCGAGTGGTGCAGGAACTGTTCTACAGTTTACTGGCGCGCCCTCAGGTGATCGCAGGAAAAAATCTGCCTGGGATCGGCTTGCATCCGAACTTAGAAGATAATTCTGTACCCCAAAAACACGAAATTATTGATAGCATTCGTGAAATTATTTCTGAGGTTCCATAAAGTTTTATGTCAAAAAATATCAGCTCAATACGCAATAAAGCTCGGCGCATTTCCAAAAAATCTCAAGGAATTTCATTTGATAAATATGATCTTTATGAAGAGTCCGTGCAATCACCGCGCTCGGATGTTGAATTTTACGTTCAAACCTATAAAGAATTAAAAAAGAAAAAGCCCAAATTTTTCAGAGAAGATTTCTGTGGAACTTTTTCTTTGTCAGCGGAATGGGT
>JAYWEQ010000189.1:0-2826 GCA_043779185.1 Pseudobdellovibrionaceae bacterium | reverse complement strand
ATCAGCTCCTGTGAAGACGGCGCTAAAAGGACCAAAGAGATTGTTTTAGGGTTAAGAAATTTCTCGCGACTGGAAGAAGCCAAACTCAAAGAAGTGGATTTGCATGAAGCCCTTGAAGCCACGTTGCAGCTTTTGCAAGGTGAAATTAAAGGTCGCATTGAGGTCTCTGAAAATTTTGAGCCCATTCCTTTGGTGTACTGTTATGCCAGTCAAATCAATCAAGTGTTGATGAATATTCTTTCAAACTCTGTACAGGCCATTGAAGGACCTGGAAAAATTTGGATTTCCACCCAAACTTTAAAAAATCAAAAGTCTAAAGAAGCAAAAATTCAACTGTCGATTCAAGATAGCGGCCGAGGCATTCCACCAGCCATCCTTGAAAAAATCTTTGATCCATTTTTTACCACCAAAGATGTTGGACAAGGAACCGGTTTAGGGCTCAGTATTTCTTACGGTATTATTCAGAATCATGGGGGTGAAATCCAAGTGCGCTCAGAGGTCAATGTGGGCACTGAATTTATCATTATACTGCCGGTGAAGCCACCCACCAAGCCAGCATAAGGTCTTGATTTTAGCCCAGCCCAGGAACTTCCGATAAGTGTCATGAGAATGAAAAAGCCAAAAGACAACTCAAACAACAAAAGTATCTTACTAGGATTGATCCTTTTGCTTTTAGCATTTGGGCTTTTTGTATTTGAAGATCAAGACAGTCATAAGCCAGTGCTTCTCACTAACTTTAGATCGAAAGAGACTCAAGATTTAGTCAACCGTCACCTTCGCGAAACAAGTCAGGATATCGCACTCAAGCAACAAAAAGCGCTTCTTGAATCACAGCGAGAAATTTTAAATTCTCAAAAATCAGGGCCCCAGAAAAAATTTGATTATAATCCACAACGGCTTGAAATCTCTAAATACGACGAAAACCCAATTTTTAATCAAGAGTTGGGTCGTGGTGTTAAAAGCTACGATTTTCCTCAAGACCCCAGTCAAATTGTGCAAAGTAAATTATTTCAGGATCAAGCTGAAGAAAAATACAGCGAGCAGTATAAAAAAGAATACGTTCGTCAGTTTATAGAAAATGCCCGTAATGCGGGTTGGGATATAAAAGTCGATGCATCCTATCGTGTGATTTCTGCAAAACCTGTCGAGCGACGTCCGGCCTATGATGTGCTGCAGGGGCAAGGCGAAGGAAGCCGCTAAGTCCAATTTCTGATATTCTTGAGCGCTCGTATGCTTGTCGCAGCCGTCTTTGTTAAGATCACGTGATCAAGAAACGGAATTTCATGAAGCTTGGAAAGAGTTAGAATTTTTTTCGTGAATTCAATATCTTGGCGCGAAGGAAGTGTGTTCCCACTGGGATGGTTATGAGCCAAAATAAAGCTACTGGCGTTTCTGGTGATCACAAACCTAAAAATATCGCGCGGATGAATTTGGCAGTAATTCACTGTGCCTTTGGATGTTAATGTGAATTCAACGATTTTCAATTGTGAATCCAAAGCTAAGACCCAAGCTTGCTCGACGTGCCAATCGATTGATGAAGCCAAGGTCCAGTGAACTTCGCGGGCGTTAGAAATAGACATGCTTCAGGTTGCTTGCAAAAAGTCGCGCAGCGCCCGCCGACAAACCATGCCTTCAAAAGCTCTTATTTCGGCCTGTTGGCCGGAAAGGACATTAAAATAGGACAAGTTTGGAAGCTTTTGGCCATGACTTGCTTCTGGCGAAAACTGCCTTTAATCTTGTGAAACCCACGGAGGATTTAAATGAAAAGTCTCATCAAGGCTGGATTATGTTCGATTCTATTTTTAGGTTTAACAGCGTGTGGACCTAAAGCTTTTGTTAAAGGTGATTACGATGATGTCGAAAGAAAAAATTTATTAAACGACCAATGGTCTGAAACAGACATGCAAAGTGCTGTGAAGGATCTTGTTTCAAGCATGATGTCGCATCCGACAATTGATAAAGCCAAAACTCCACCCGTCGTCATGGTGACAAATCTACAAAATAAAACCAGCGAACATATCGACACGCAAAGTGTTCTTGATATGATCCGAGTCGAATTAATGAAAAGTGGAAAGGTCACTTTTATTGATAAAGAGGCTCGTCAAGATGTCGCTGACGAATACAATTATCAAAACTCGGGGATGACATCAAAAGAAACAAAAAAAGGTCCTGGGGGCCAAACGGGTGCTGAATATATTATTAATGGACGGTTGGATTCGATCGTTCAAGAAGTTGGCAAAGATAAAACGGTTTATTACAAGCTGACTTTGAATCTGACAAATTTGAAAACAACTGTCATCAGTTGGTCTGATCACAAACAAATCAGAAAAACATTCAAGAAGAAGTCTGTTGGCTTATAATGTTTCCTAAAAAGGCTATCTTTGTATTGATGGCCGTTCTTGCCGCTAGCCTAGCGGGATGCGCGACTTACCAAGATCAAGTGCGGGAGTCGCGAAAATTGATTTCAAATGGAAACACCGAGCAATCTCTAGCTCAATTTCAGAAATTGGCCAGCAAAGAAGATGGTGATCAGCTGGTTCACTTATTGGACTATGGCGCTGCTTTGCAAATTGCTAATAAATTTCCCGAAAGCAACGAAGTTTTACTTCGCAGCGATAAGTTGGCGGATCAATTGGATTACCAATCTATTTCAAGACTGGCAGGCTCTATGCTGACCAGCGAAGACGTCGTTCAATACAAAGGTGATACATTTGAGAAAATTTTTATTAACGCATATTTAGCTATGAACTACCTGCAGTTGGGAAAGCTTGACGACGCACTTGTTGAGTCTCGGCGAATGAATGAAAAATATTTAAAATTACGAAA
>JAYWEQ010000188.1:0-12129 GCA_043779185.1 Pseudobdellovibrionaceae bacterium | reverse complement strand
CGAGTCCCTCGCGCAACAAGATCATCTCATGGCGGATTCAAAACCCGTGAGCGAACAAAAAAATGAAGTGGTGGTACAGTCTTCTGATAAAGATTATGTGTCTTTGGTGGTGCGAATAGATAAGGCAGTCAAAGAAACCCAGCTTAAGGAACAAAGCGTGATCGAGCTCTGGGAAGGTTTATCGGAACGACAAAGTTTGTTAAATGCGACACCTAACATTCGACCGTCTAAAGGTTGGATCACTTCAAGATTTGGTTATCGTTTAAATCCATTCACCAACAAAACCACAATGCATGCTGGCTTGGATTTAGCCGCTGCACCTGGTTCTCCGGTCTATGCGCCGGCCGATGGGGTGGTGATTTTTGCTTCTTACGATGACAGCTATGGAAAATTAGTCAGTATCGATCATGGGTATGGAGTGACGACTCGGTACGGTCACAATTCGCAAATTTATGTACACGTTGGTCAGCGCGTGACGAAATGGGATGTTGTCGCCGCTGTCGGCAACACAGGAAGATCCACCGGTCCGCACCTTCATTACGAGGTGCGGATCAATGGCACTCCAGTGGATCCAGCCAACTTCATTTTAGACGAATAGTCTTCATCTAGTAACCACCAGAAATATCGCAGTTCATCGCTTTGATTTTTGCAGGCAACATCAAGGCCACTTGCTCAATACTTTTTCCCTGCAATGAAGTCAGTGGCGTCAAAAGATTTTTAGCAGCCAAGCTGACATAAGACTCCTGCGGCGGAGCGAAGTTATTAGGATTCGCTTTCATCTTAATATCTAAGTTTGTGCCACGACAATATTTAACAATTCCTTTGTCAGTCATAACATCAATCAAAGGATCAATCATGTCACAAAAGACACCGACGGAATCCAAATGATTCGTCGCTTGAATCCAAGTGTCCCAAGTGTTCAGTAATCGACGACAAACCATTTGTTTTTCTCGGATCGAAACTTGCTCGCGCATATTAAAGTTTTTAGCATCCAATCCTTCAAAGTTAGAAGCTCGTCGAAGCGCTAACATTAATTTTTGATTGATCAATGTTATTGAATCCTTCGAATTCGGATCATATTTGAGCAAGCGGGCATTCAAACTGTAGAGGTCTTTTTTAATGACTTCAAAGTTTTTCGAAAGCTCTTTAACGCTGGCATTGTGCATATCTAAAGTAAAATCCAACCATTTATAGACAGGTGGGTATTTTGCCGGATCAATATTCCACCAATTGGCGGCCCCGAATAAAACAGATCGAAGTTCGTTCTGACGACGATTCAAGTAAGATCGCAGAATTGCCGATGAGCCAGAGACGTTTTTCATCACGCTGAAAAGCTGCTGTCCCATGAGTTTCTGAGATTCTACATTTTGGAATTCGTCCTTCCAACGACGATACTCAGGATTTTTCAAAAGAATATTTTCCTGATCTTTGGCGACCCCTGCGGCCATCGAACGATATATTGAAATCGTGCGGTTCAGGACACTGATCAGCGACGCTGTCTTTAGGGCACAGTCATTCACGGCCGTTTGACTTGTTAACGAGTCATTTTTCAGCAAGAGCAATCCATCCACCAGGCGCTCATAAGTATTCACCAACCCTGAATAGTTTCGCTCAAGGCCTTGTGCATGAAACTCATTAAGAAGATCGATACTTTTAATGATTTCACCAGGAAAGCCGGTATTGTTCTTTGCCAATCGAGCAAGCTCAAGACCGACACTACAGGCAATTTCTGGATTCGCTTTAGCATCGCCTCCGATTTGGCTAGCCATGCGGGAAAGCTCTAGACTTCCCATTTGTAAAACCTCAGACATTTCATCAAAGCGAATCTTGTCGGCTTTAGAGGTCTCTATGAGCGGAATCAGTCTTTGATTGTTCTTGTATCTTAAATTAAACGCTAAAACTTTTGTTTGAATGTCCGTTGGTAAGTTGGATAAGTCTTTTTGTTGAGACGGCGGCATGTTTGGCAATAAACCGCTTTCGAAACGTTGAATGTAATTCATCTTTCGGACGATTCGTGAGTAAGCACATGTGTTTTGAACAACAGCTTTCCACTGTTCATGATCACTCATATCAACGGATCGGCCATAAGTTAATTTTTGATACTCATTATAAGAACTGGCTCCAGCAATGATCGCTAGTGAAGCTGCCTTGACGGGCAATGCCAAGCCCGGAACCATAGAAATTCCAAGCAGGGCAAAGGGACCAAGGCTTGTCACTAAGCTTGATAAAGAGCTGGCAAAAGTTGGATTGGCTGCAATATTTTTTCCACAATCGGTCGCTTGAAAACTAGAACTTGATAAAGATTGAGTGAGCCCATCGAGTCCTCCGACCGCTCTTGAAATGCTACTTTCGATGGCGTCGATGTTTTCATAAGCATCTTCCGGTTTTTTAAAATAAGGTTCAAGAACAGTAATGGCATCACGAATTTTTTGCGTGTTATCCACCACGTTTCCCATTGTTTGGGACGGATTACATTTAATTGTTGATCGCATTGATTCAGACAGCTTATCCAGTGAGCTCATGACAGATTCGTAGGCTTTACCTTCAAAAAGGGGACAAGCAAACTCTTCTGAAACGTCAGCAATTTGAATGGTGGCGTTATCGATTCTAAATCCGCGAATAGAATTATCCGGCGTGACCAGGGGTCTTTTAGGATTGAAAATATCATAGTCATTATTGTTGTTATTGTAATTACTATTATTGTTACGATTCCCACTGTTATTACCCTGATTTTTGTTGTTAGAGTCGTAACTAGGAACGATATTGTTATCAGGTATAATCCTTGGCATTTGCTGGTTTAAGCCGTCATTTGCAGCGAGCCCATAGTTCGGCATCACCACATTTTGCAAAGTCAGCAAAAAGACCAACACCCCTTTTATTTTAAACCGCCCCACTTCACCCTCCCTATTGTAGAACCCTTAGACACACCCGGTAATTACTAAAATCTTTAATCCCACAAACCATCCCCAAATCAATCGTCGGTGGGCTTAAAGCTTTGTCTCAATCTGACACATTCTATAAGCAAGGTCCGTACCGAATGGGGACGCCGACTTGTTAGAAAGTTGGACGTATCTAATTTTTTCAAGACGGGTGACCTTTTTTTGGCCGCATTTAAATGAGATTTCGACCCTAGGTCCAAAATAATGAGGGTGGGGTCAATTTGGTCAGGCACGCCCTTTGAAGGTGATTAAGGTATGAAATTGATTCTTTTTTTAACAGTCTTAAGCACGCAAGCCGCCTTCGCAAAGGTGACTGTTCAGAATACATCTCCAATTCAAATCCCCCAAGCCCCAAGTAATGCTTGGACAAAAGAAGATGTTAGCAAAGTCATTCCCACAGATATGCATGATTCAGAGGACGCTAGCTTTGTGGCCACTCGAATTGGTGACCGGGCTGTTCAAGCTTGGTTTAACTCACCAACTGGCAAGGGCTCTGCTGTCGGCCGCACAGCAACCACAGTTCAAGAAAATTTAAAAACTGAAGTCGCTTTGAAATCTGAAGCAGGTGCCGTTGAGCACAAGTTCACTTTTCAAGTTTTAGCTCTGCAAGCCATTTCTCAAATTCGCTACTCAGGCTGGTTGAATGCGGCTTTAGACTTTGATGCTCGGGCTCGCGAAACAAAATTAGAATTAACTGAAAAATTATGGACGAATAAAGATTTCGTCATCAGCCACACAGCTCGCGCCGATCAAGGTTTAAGCGCTGTGGGTCTTCGTTGGAACTGGTAATCCTAAATATTTTTTGATTATTCAAAGATAGCGGCCAATATCTTTCCTTATTTGCAAGCCCTGCCATTTCACTTTTTTTGCCTGCGAATAAGCGTTTTCAATGGCTTCCTGTGAGCTTGACCCCAAACCAACAGCACCCAAAACTCGGCCCCCATTTGTTTGCCATTGTCCTTGGTCGCTTTTCATTGTCCCTGCATGAATAAAGTAACTTGAGGCCGTTTCGTAACTGATCTCGCCCTCGATGGGTGCGCCCTTGATGGGCTTTTCTGGGTAATTTTCTGCGGCTAGAATCACACAAGTTGCAAAAAGATTTTTAAGTTGGATGGGTTTTAAAATTCCTTTGGCTAAATTTAAAAATAAATCACCCAAATCATTTTCTATTAATGGCAGAATCACCTGAGTTTCTGGATCGCCAAGACGGACATTGTATTCCAATGTTTGCGGACCGTTCGCGGTCACCATAACGCCAACAAAAATGATCCCACGGTAAGTATAACCACGTGAACGAATGGTCTTAATGGTTGGAGCAATAATTTTTTCGCGAATCTGTTGATCCAAAGCAGGGTCAATTTTTAACGGAGCCACCGTTCCCATGCCGCCCGTATTAGGTCCCTGATGCAAATCTTTTAAACGTTTGTGGTCTTGAGCTAGTGGCAGCGCTTGAAAATTAATTCCGTCGGTCAACACCAGGTAACTTAATTCCCAGCCGGGAAGATTTTCTTCCAGCAAAGCTTTTTTTCCGGCATCCCCAAGACTGTGCTCTTCAAAAATTTGGCGCGCTGAATTTTCAAGCTCGGATAAAGTGTGACAGATGAAGACACCTTTTCCTGCAGCTAAACCATCGGCCTTTAAAATATAGGGTGGCGTAAATCGCGTCGCGGCTTTCATGGTGTCAGCAACCGTCGAAACTTCTTCAAAGTCTGCCGTCGGAACTTGAGCTTCACTCATAAATCGCTTTGAGAAAATTTTACTTCCTTCAAGCATGGCAGCCTCTTGGCTGGGCCCCACGACCAAAATTCCCCGAGACCGCAAGTCATCAGCAAGACCAGCCACTAAGGGATCTTCGGGACCAATAAAAACAAAATCAATTTCAGTGCGTAAACAAAATTGAATAATAGCTTCTGGATTTTTAAGATTGATCGAGTGGCAAATGGCCTCTTGTGACATGCCGTCACTTCCAGGGATGGCATGAATCTCTGTGACCGAAGCTGAATGCCGAAAGGCTTTAACAAGAGCATGCTCTCTGCCGCCTTGTCCCAGGACTAAGACTTTCATCAGCATTCCTTTCTTTTTTTGAGCCATCGAATGGACAATAACTGGATCTCAAATTAATCTTAGAACCTATGGAAAAGATAGTTTTTATTTCAGGTCAAAGAACAGCCTTCGGAGCCTTCGGCGGATCATTAAAAGATATTTCTGCCACAGATTTAGCGGTCATCTCAGCCAAAGCAACATTGCAGCAAGCAGGACTTAGTCCCGAAAAAATAGAACACATCGTGATCGGCAACGTCGTCCAGTCAGGAAACGACGCGGCTTATCTAGCCAGACATGTCGGCCTAAAATCAGGGATACCGGTGGGCGTTCCGGCCTACATCGTCAATCGCTTGTGTGGCAGTGGATTTCAAGCTTGGGTCAACGGCGCTCAAATGATTTTAACCGGCGAAGCACAAGTGATTCTTGCCGGTGGCGTCGAGCAAATGTCGCAAATTCCGTATGTCGCCCGAAAAGTTCGTTTCGATGGATTGCGCATGGGAAATTTCGAGCTTGAAGATTATATGACCTCGGCATTGACCGATGCCTACACACAAACTTCCATGGCGATCACGGCTGAAAATTTAGGTGAAAAATACGGGATCACCCGCCCACAAGTTGACGAGTACTCTTATCAGACTCAGCAGAAATACAAGGCAGCTCTGGCGCAAGGAATTTTTTCGGCAGAGATTTGTCCTGTCGTCGTCGAATCAAAAAAAGGCTCCATCACGGTCGATAAGGATGAACACCCGCGCCCTGATGTGAGTTTAGAAAAAATCTCAGCGATGAAGCCGTTATTTAAAAAAGACGGTTTAGTCACAGCAGCGACCGCATCAGGAATTGTCGACGGTGCAGCCTGTTCCTTGTTGATGTCGGAATCTAAAGCAAAAGAGCTTGGTTTGAAGCTGATGGCCCGAGTAGTGAGTTACGCCTCGGTCGGCTGCGATCCCAAAATCATGGGTATCGGTCCCGCGGGAGCGGCTCGGTTGGCATTACAAAAAGCGGGTTTAACTTTAGATCAAATGGATTTAGTTGAAGTGAACGAAGCTTTCGCCGCACAATTTTTATCAGTGCAAAAAGAGTTGGGTTTAAATCCTGAGAAAACGAATGTGAACGGTGGAGCTATTGCTGTTGGTCATCCGCTAGGCGCTTCGGGAACCAGAATTATGAATCATTTGGTGTATGAGCTTCACCGGCGAAAAGCACGCTATGCACTTGGCTCGGCCTGTATCGGTGGCGGCCAAGGCATCGCGATAGTTATTGAACGAGTGTGAAGAACACGAAAACGCCAGTTCCGACGTAAACAATCAGGATCTGCGCCAGTAATTCGAAAAAATGCATGTCTTTCATTGTGACCCCCTTAAAGTCAGCTAGCTGGAACCCCCGGCTAGCGACCAAAAGTTTTGCACTGACTGTGCCACCCAATAAATTGATAGAAATGGCTTAGGATTGTTTCAGGCAATTTTCGCAGTAAAAAATTGTCACTATTGTCGACTTAATTGTCTCCAGGAAATTTTTTCACTGCGTGCTGACGAAGTTTTAGCGATTCGAAGTGGAATGGTTTCGGCTTGTTCGTTGTTGGTTGTTGGTTGTTGGTTGTTCGTTGTTCCTACGCCCAAAGTATTTCCCACTCAGAATTCGAAAGCCCTTTCAAGCGTGTTGCGCGGTAAGGAATCTGCCCAAGCGCTTCTTTCTCATTAAGCTGCACGTAATCCTGAACGATCTTATAAGCTTTATACCCACGCACCACCCGAGTGAAGGGCCTGTACAGCCAAAGGCCTTTCTTGCTTGTTTGCTTGCTGTGGGCTTGACTCCTTGGGGTATCGGTCACGCGAGCGCTTCGCTCGACAGTAAGAAGCCCTTCTTTGTGAAATTGCTGCGCGATTTGGCCGGCAAAGACTCTAAAGAAACTTTGAAAGTTGGATCTTCTCGATGTGCGAATCAGCAAATGAAGATGATCCCCTTGGATCGAGACTTGCTCGACTTTGACGAAGAACTTGGAGGCGTACTTTTTCAGCAAGAAGTGAATTAAAGAGAATCGCTTCCAGGTGCGAAGTCCGTACTTCACTTTCTCACGCCGCACTTTCAGAACTAGATGCAGGGGCTCCCGAGATGAAAGTGGTCGTTGCCCTCGACCCGCGCGCTTTTGTCGGAGTACGCCACCGTAAGAAAATCTAAACTTCCAATTCGGTTTCCCTAAATTCATCTGCTGCATGTGACCGGTACCCCCAAGAGTTAGAACCACCTCACAGACTTGCAAAGGAGGAGCGAACTTAAGGGCAAGGAAACTAAAGACGGACCGGGGTGAACGGACAGGGGGCGGATGTCTCTAGCAAATGGGAATTAAGTAGTGCGGTGTAATTGCCACTGTTCTTTCGTTAATTCCCATATTTCGTTTTGGGTGTAGGCAGAGTTGATGAATTGGGCGGGTTGAATTCTTACGAAACAAGCGCCAGATTTTTCTTTGACGCGTTTTGATTTTTCATTTCCTACGGCGTTGGCGAATATTAAAGTTTCAAATCCTAAATAATCAAAAGCATAATCAGTGATTGGAATGACGGCTTCGCTCATGAATCCTTGCCCCCAGAACGGACGTCCTAGCCAAAAACCTCTGTGCTCTGGATGTCCTGGTCGCCACAGATCGATCACGCCGATCAACTCAGATGGATTTGATTTCAAGAACAGGCCCCAAACCCATTGATCCTTTCCCTGATTGGGAAGGATATAGCGTTCGATAAAATTTTTCGCGCCGTCCTCGGGATAAGGCCACGGAACGCCCACCGCCAGATGACTTATAATTTCGTAATCATTAAAATATTTTTGATAAGAATCAGCGTCTGCCAAAGTGACTTCTTTTAAAATTAGGCGTGCGGTTTCAAAAATAGGAATGGTCATAAAATAACCTTGTTAATACTTAAAGGCCGCGGTCGGCGACCAGTTTTTGGGCGATAGCAAAGTTTTCTGGAGACACGTACAAACGATCGATCACGCGAGCGACCTCGTAGCGCGAAAATATTTCGGTCGATTGATTGATCGGCGATGGCTTGTCTTTGCGGTCGTATTGGTCGACAACGAAGATATCCATGGCTTTGTCTTCTTCTGAGCCCGAATGATATTTAGAAAGGCGAGCCTTCGAGGAAGCCCAGATCACGTCGATCCCTTCTTTTTCCAAGGACTTTTTAATATACTCAGGCCGAGAAGCGTCAGTGTTGTTGTGAAGTTCAATCAGCACGCGGTACGGGCGCTTCTGTGCAATTCGCTGAGCCCAAGGGTTTGTGCTTTGGGAAAGATGCTCGTGCAATTTGTAGTCATTGAACGCCGTGTACTCACTGATATCAGAGGGCAATCGAAACTCGCAATCCGCAGAACTTAAATAGCGATTCAGCATCTCTTCATAAATAATACTTTTGTGATGGAAATAAACCATCAAATGCATATGGTGACGAGAGATCAAAAAATCATCAAAAGAATAAAGTGCACGCCGGTTCAGTGCCAAATACAATTTATTATCGATACGGTGAAAGGTCATATTTTGAATCAACCATTCGTGATCGATTTTTCCGTAATTGGTGCCGCAGAAATAAGAATCGCGTTCTAAGTAATCCATGCGGTCAGCATCCAACTCAGAACTAACGATTTGGCTTAAGATCGGTCGGAAATCACAGCCTTGATCAATAAAAAAATCATCCGGTGCTGCCAAAGTTTTATCGATCAAGCAAGCCACATGCATTGGCGTGATATCAGGAAAATGTTTTCGGATGGTATCAGCAATTTTTGAATCAGTAACATATTTAATTGTATAGTCTTCGTGATTGGCCCTGCGCCCACTTTGTATGGGGTCGCGGTACACTGAAACTTTTAAGTCAGCAACAGCCGGCATAACTTGTTCGGTGGTGTGACTTAAAGGTCCGTGACCGACATCATGAAGAAGCGCTGCAAGTCGCGTGGCTTGTCTTAATCGTTTACCCACCGCGGGCTTACTAAATGGATAAACTTTAAAAATCGAATCAAAAACTTGGCCGACAAGATGGCCAACACCAATCGAGTGAAGATAGCGATTGTGAGTGGCGCCTGGAAAACTGAATTCGGAAAAGCCCAGCTGTTTGATGGTTCTAAGGCGTTGGTATTCTTGCGTATCCAGGACGGCGACCTCTTGGTCGGAATAGTAAATTGAGCCATGAACGGGATCCCGTATTTCCATCAGCTTTCTTTTGGCTAAGATTAAGCCGCTCTTCAACAAAAAACGCCTTTGACGGGGCGCGGGGCGGGCTTCCCCCATGGCAGCCCCGTGATATACGTCTTAAATGATCTGTGTTGAAGTTGTCCGCGGAAATTTCGTCGAAAGTCGTCACTACGTTTATGGCGTCGTTGTCGATGAGCTTGGTAATACGGTTCACGATTACGGCGACGGCAGGCTGCTAGCTTCGCCAAGGTCTGCGATTAAATTTCTGCAAGCTCTGCCTTTGATTGAATCCGGCGCGGCCGATTCATTTCACCTTCGCCCCGAGCAAATTGCTTTAGCTTGCGCGTCCCATAACGGTGAAGATCGCCAGATTCAGTTAGTGGAAACTTGGATGAAGGAAAGTGGAATTCCAGAAGCTTGGCTGCACTGCGGACCGCATCTTCCTTACTATGAGCCCGCCGCCCATGAATGGATCTGTTCAGGTCGCACGATGACGGCAAAGCTTAATAACTGCTCGGGAAAACATTTGGGAATAATAACCACCGCTTTGCATTTAAAAGAAGACGCGCCAAAATATTTTGAATTCGAACATCCCCGGCAAAAGTACTTACGAAAATTACTGACCGAAGTGACAGGCTTTGATCATGAGACCGCACCCTGGGGCATCGACGGCTGCGGAATTCCAACTTATGCGCTGCCATTATTAAATATGGCCCAAGGGATGAGCTATTTAATTCGCCCCAATAAAACTTCCAAAGATTTGCAGCGGGCTTGCCAAACAGTGCTGCAAGCCGTGAAAGAAAATCCTTACTTCATCGCAGGCACTGGTGATTTCAATACGACCATCATCGAAAAAACAAAAGGCCAATGCCTGGTCAAAGTCGGCGCTGAAGGTGTCTACTGCGGGGTCCTTCCTAAAAAAGGCTTAGCTTTTGCTTTGAAATGTCTGGACGGAAATCTGCGCGCCGCCGAGCCCGCCACAGCCTGGCTGTTGAAAAAGTGGGGCGGCCTGGACGAACATATTTTCGCGCCGATTAAAAACACCATTGGCGAATCCGTCGGCGAATTCCGCGTCCTAGAAATCTAGGAATTTAGGCAGCCAGCGCTTTAAGCAATGAACTTAATGTTTTAACCGTAGGATTGAATTCTCTTTTGCCTTCAATTAAATCGTACAAAGTCTGACGACCTAGTTTTGATTTGCGAACTAAGTCAGCTTTGTTATGCAATCGTATTTGGGTGATCAAGACATCCTTTAAAACCTCGATATCGCCGTCAATCAAGGCCTCAACTAAAATAGACTTCAAAGTTTCACGATCTAAAATATTTTCATCTAAAACTTTATGAGCATGTAAAATGATCGGCTTTGATTTTTTCAAGGAGCTTTTTTGCCTTTTTGATATCTTTACTTTGGCCATGCTGTGTTCCTCCTGCTCGTGTAATATAAATTCGAAGTCCAGATTTCCATTTAAGCTCAATAATTCCATCAAAAAAGCGAGTCACCCCGAAGTAACCATCAAGCGCAATTCGATCTATTCTTATTTGGACTCTTACTTGCGTCTCTTTATCTTGTTGCTGAAACCATTCCTGAAAAATGATTCGTTTTTAAAATGGTAAAAATTGTTTCCAAGAGATCCCCGGCAACTGATTAAGTGTACGCTATTGCGTATATTTTGTAAAGTGGCTATTCTCATGTGTCTAAATTCCAGAAACGATTGCAAAAGCAACGACACTTCGGGGACCTCAAGGACGCGAGAGCAAGTATGATGAGAAGACAGAATCTGGACATGACCCTTTAGCATTCATGACTATATATATGAGCAGCAAAAGTTCTCAGCTGCGAAGTTGAGGACCAAAGTCTAATTCTGTAAAAAAGTTCGACAATAAACTAAAGATTTCTGCGAGGGCTCCGAAGAGTTTCTTAAGCATATTAAACCACCCATGGAACTATTATGGTTCCCCAACATCATGGATTGATGTTGTGTTCATCTCAAGGAGGAGGAGTTATGGGGTTACGAATTAACACCAATACTGCTTCGTTAAATGCACAGAAAACTCTGTGGAGTACGAAGATCGGGCTTGATAAGAGTATGGAAAAACTCGCATCAGGTTTCAGAATTAACAGAGCGGGCGATGATGCCGCAGGTCTGGCAATCTCTGAAAACTTAAAAGCTCAAGTCAGAGGCCTTAAACAGGCCGGTCGAAACGCCCAGGACGGAATTTCACTCGTCCAAGTGGCCGAGGGCTCGATGAACGAAATCTCGTCGATTCTGATCAGGCTTCGGGAGCTAGCTGTACAAGGCGCTTCTGATACGATCGGACCCGTTGAACGACAATTCCTTAACGTGGAATACGATCAGCTGACGTCGGAGATAGACCGTATCGCCGAAGGGACAGAGTTCAATGGAACTCAACTTCTAGCTGGCGTCGGATCCGTCTTGGATTTCCAAGTTGGAACCCGCAACAACCCAGAAATCGACCGAATCAGCTTCGATGCTTCTAAAGCCGATGCCAATTCAGCCGCACTCGGAGTCAACCTCACATCGGTGGCCGATAAAGCTTCAGCGCAAAACTCGCTGACCGCGATTGACCAAGCGATTGTCAGTGTCTCTGCGATGCGAGCCGACTTTGGTGCGATTCAGAATCGACTACAATCCACTGTCAGTAACTTGCAAGTGAGTGTAGAGAACATGTCTGCTGCGAATTCTCGAATCCGCGATGTCGACATAGCTGAAGAGACCTCTGAAATGACTAAAAATAATATCTTGTTGCAGGCAGGGACTTCAGTCCTAGCACAAGCCAACCAACAAGCTAATATCGCACTTGGACTCTTGAATAAAACTTTTCAGGGCTAGTTAACACCTAGCCTTGCTTAAGTCCGGTTCATCGATCTTGTTTATTCTTCAAGATCACCCTCAATAGTCTAAGCCTTTGCTCCATAACCTCAGCTCGGTAAAACGAGCCGGTTGT
>JAYWEQ010000187.1:0-14075 GCA_043779185.1 Pseudobdellovibrionaceae bacterium | reverse complement strand
TCTTCAGGCGGCCAAATGTTTGTGGCCCTAGGCGGTGCGATGAGCACAGCTGAGCTTGGTAAAAGCTTAGCCGAAATGATCCGTCAGGGTAAAGTCCACGCCATCAGCTGCACCGGTGCTAACCTTGAAGAAGACATCTTTAACCTTGTCGCGCACAAGCACTACAAGCGACTGCCTGAGTATCGGGATTTAACCGCCCAAGATGAAAAAGATCTTCTGGATAGCGGCCTAAAGCGCGTGACCGACACTTGCATTCCCGAAGGCGAAGCGGTTCGTCGAATTGAGGGATCAGTGATGGATTTGTGGCTGGCCGCTGATAAAGCTGGCGAAGCTTATTTCCCACACCAATACTTTTATAAGATTCTACTTTCTGGTGAACTTAAAAAATATTACGAGATCGATCCTAAAGACAGTTGGATGTTAGCCGCTGCTGAAAAAAATCTACCGATTTTTGTTCCAGGTTGGGAAGATTCTTCCATCGGAAATATTTTTGCAGCCCGTGTTTACGATAAAACAATCAAAAATCCACACACGGTGCGATCCGGGGTAGAATATTTCACAGAAATGTTTTCTTGGTATCCCGACACAGTCAAAAAAGGTCCGATTGGATTTTTTCAAGTGGCGGGCGGTATTGCCGGAGATTTCCCAATTTGTGTTGTGCCCACGTTAATTCAAGATTTGAATCAGCCCAACACTCCGCTGTGGGCGTATTTTTGTCAGATTTCTGATTCGACAACAAGCTATGGCTCCTATTCTGGCGCTGTTCCCAATGAGAAAATCACTTGGGCCAAATTGGGAGTCGAAACCCCTAAATATGTGATCGAATCCGACGCGACGATTGTAGTCCCGCTGATCTTTGGATATTTATTAGGTTGGTAGAATCAAGTTAAAAAATTGTGCAAATAAAAAAGGGTGCCTCAAGCACCCTTTTTTATTTTTAGCAAAGGACTAGTTACAGCGGCGCCATTGCAAATGATAAATAACAGCTGTCGACACATCGGCGCTATCCAAACTTGAAACGACTTGTTCAAAGCGATCGTTCGTTTGAACACTGGCTGATGAATTCACTCGCAACGTAACACTTTGACCACAGGGTGCCCAGACGATGGTTCGCGCCAGCAGCTCGTCGGTCAACGTGAAGTCTTGATTCTGAGGACCCGAAAAATATCTTTGAATTTTTGGACCTCGGACGCCAGCCCAAAAATATTCTGCAGAGAAACGGCCGGAAGCCCCCTGTGGAATAATATTAGCACCCCTGTAATCTACCTTAAAAATGGCCACGCTATAGCCTTGTGGCACTCTGACCGGAATGGCCAAGGCGCAGGCCTTTCGATCAAAACTTTTACCCGTATCGCCGCCAGCTTGGGCAATATAACTGTCAAATAAAAGAGAAAGTGTATCCTGGGCCGGCGATAAGATGGTCGCCACTGATCCTGCAGGGCAGCCACTGCCGCCATAGCTTGGTGTTCCTAACTTTAACCCGTCGGCAAAAGCTTGACTGGCTATCATCATACTGACTAATAAAAAAACCTTCATAAATCCTCCTTGTTAGATCACTGAGTAAAAGTGGCATGCAATCCACTGGCCATGAGTGAATGAGGCAGAAGGCCCGATCTCATTTATTAGGAAGAAACGCTCAGATTATTTTTTTTGAAGAGCAAAAGAAAAATATCCCGGAAAAGAGTCCATTTTTTTAGGGGGGATTGGGTCCGTCCTTGATCGCGAACGGCTTGACCGATTTCAAAAACAATTTTCCACTGCTGAAATAAAACTTGATAGGCTTCTAATAACCGAGTTTGCGGATCCCAAATATGAGTGGCTTCAGAGCTGGCCCCATTCACTTCAATAATTTTAATTCCTTCGCCGTTTATTAATTTTTCATCTGATTCATACCGAATATCAAATCGTCCGATAAAAAAATCAGGCATCCTTGAAGCTGTCTTATTTAAATATTGTAACAGGGCGTCGGTCAGTAACTCTTGCCCATTTAAAAAAATGGCACCTTGACAATGATTTCCGCACTCAGACAGGCGGACTTTTTTTCCAGCTTCAGGAATTTCATCTAAATGAGATCGATGTCGATCAAAATAAGTTTTTGCAATAATTCGGGCTCGGTCGTCATTTAAGATCAAATCGCCAAGTTTCGATGTGCCATCTCCGACCACAAAAGGAAACTTTTTAGTCGTGATTGAAAATATTTTTCCTGATTCTAAACCAGGATATTTGTAATAGAATAAGCCGGCCTCATTTTCCCAAGGGCAAAATTCTTGAATAATTAAATCAAAGGGGGCTTCTTGCAGATACTTCCGAAGTTCATCGTGATTTTTAATAATTCGCACGGCGAAGCCGCGCTGGCCAATGTCGGGCTTTAAAATAAATGGAAATTGAAAGACGCCCACTTGAATCAAACCTTCAATTTTTTCTAGCCGAGACTCCGAGAATTCAATCAATTGTGGGTGCAGTGAGCTTGGGTCGTTTTCTAGATGTTGATAAAAATCCCACTTAGATTCACCAATAAAACCACCATGTAGGATCCGAGGATTTGAATCCATCGGAACAAAAAGGCTTCGATGCTTGAACGAAAGATAGAAATAATAAAATAGGACGGGGATATAAAAAAGCCAGGGCGGCCAAAATTCAAAATGGCGCCATTTACGCCAAGAATGAAAGTAAGCTTTGCGATCCCAGGAATTTAACAAGGGCAGGATGAATGATTTTCCTGAATGCAGAAAAATGAACATTCCAAGGACGAAAAGAAACCAATGCTGATTAAAAAATGGCAGCAAAGCTGAACCCCCAATAAAGGCTAGCAAGACCCAGGCAAAAACTGAAAAGAGGGTCAGAATAACAAAGGATAAAAATGAATAGCGAAAAAATCCTGCCGTCAGATAAACGGCCACCCGGGTTCCTGGAATAAATCGTGAAACAATAACAGCCGTTTTAAAAGGCAATGAATTATTTTTTGAGATCTTTTTTAAGAGCCAAGGACTTTGTAAAATTTTGAAATAATTTTGAAACTGACGAAGAGCTCGGCCGAAGCCATAAACTAAAATATCGCCAAGACCAATTCCAAAAAAGCAGGCTAAGAACGCCGCTGGCAAAGACATTTTTCCCTGTGCCACAAGGGCTAGACTTGCGACCAAGGCGACATCTTCTAAGATAAAAGTAGAAAATAAAATGGAAAAAAAAAGAGGACTCACGCGTTCTCTCTGAAATATCTTTTTTTATAAAACGGCGTCAGGTCTTTCAAATTTAGAATCGTCATAAAATCAATGCATCCAAAATCTTGATCCAAAGCTGGCCGCCCATAGACTTTGGATCCGGCGCGAAGATAGCTTAGTAAAAGAGGGGGAATCGGCAGGGGACTATTATCGGAACTTTCATGGCCAACTGTTTCAAAATCGAAATCATAATCTTTGGTCGGGTGAATGCCCAAATCAAAAACCAAGTGATGAGCCTGCTGCAGATCAGTAAAAACTTGTCGAGCTTCTAATCGATCCGTCGTCATAATGCTACTACAGCCAAAAAGAAACTGAGAATTTGAGTGCCAAGCGTAGGTGGCTAGGCCCTGCCACAACAAATCTAAAACACGACCATTTCTGTGGCTCGGGGAAATAGCAGCCCTTCCTAATTCCATTTTATTTCCCGGCAGCTCCAAAAAATCATCTAGCTTAAATTCTAACTGTGAATAATGCGCGGTTACATGTGAAGAGACCGCAATTCGGTAAGTCCCACAGATCGTCTGCGTTTCCTTTTCAATCACAATCATATGGTCACACTTTGAATCGTAGAGATCAAAATCAAAGACTTTTGTGGTTTTAGAACCAAAAAAGACCCTCTGCCTCAGGGCAAAAACTTCTAATAGCTGATCCACTCGGTCAGCGACCAGAAGTTTGTACCGGGCCGTATCAATTTCAAATTTAAAATGGGGTTTGTACAGCCTAAGACCCATTTCAATGCTTGCTAGGTTTTCTTGCATATAATGTTGGTGAGTGTAATAGATTAATTATTACAATTAAAACCAATATATTTAAAAATCATGTAATAAAAGGCAGACGGCCCGCACAAACAAAGAACTTAATTGGGGAGTCGACAATGAATTTTTTTAAAAAGTTAATCATATTAAGCATTTGCTCAGTTTTCGCTTTTTGTTGGGCCCAGGCGGGTGCCACGGCAAACTTGGAAAGCGGAATCATTCTAAAAGGCTATGATCCGGTTTCATATTTTAAGGGGGCTCATCCTGTGAAAGGAAAAGCAGATCTTAAGACGGATTTAGATGGCGTCACCTATCTTTTTTCAAGCCAAGAAAACCAGGCCACATTTCTAAAAGATCCCAAAAAATATCAACCGGCCTATGAGGGCTGGTGCGCCACCGCCGTCGTTTCCGGAGACAAGGTTGATATCGACCCTGAAAATTATAAAATCACCAATGATCGATTATTTTTATTTTATAAAGGCTGGAAGGGCGACGCTAAAAAATCTTGGAATAAAGATGAACCCGAAAATATTAAAAAAGCGGATGCCAATTGGCCAACCGTTCGTGAAAGTAAAAATTAGATATGAAAAAATTAGAGCTCCTTTTAAGATTAGTTGCCGCCGGGATTTTATTTCAAACTTTATACTTTAAATTTTCAGCGGCCCCAGAATCCGTTTATATTTTCACAAAACTTCAAGTCGAACCCTGGGGACGACTGTTTGCTGGATTCAGCGAGCTGGTGGCTGTCATCCTTTTGCTAGTTCCCAAGACAAAATTATTTGGGGCTTTGGCCGCCATCGGGATTATGGCAGGCGCCATCTTAAGCCATCTTTTTGTTCTTGGAATCCAAGTTGAAGGCGATGGTGGTTTGCTGTTTGGGCTTGCCGTGATTGTCCTCTTCAGCGCCTTGGGAATTGTTTATATAAATCTAGAAAAGAGGGTGAGTGGAACCCACGTATCTTAGAACGACGCTGTTTCAAACAGATTATTTTGAAGTGGTTTCTTGTGAATGGGGGCAAGGCGATGCTTCGCCATTGCATGGCCATGGTTCCAGCCAGTGCTTTGCTTTGGTTGAAGAGGGTGTGTTTGAAAACTTTACTGATTTTGGACTTAAAAAAGAACTTTCCATCAAAGAGCCCGGCCAAGTGATTGTCACTCCCGCGGGAGCTCGTCATGAAATTCGCTGCAAGTCTGTCAAAGGCCGCACCTTGCATGTTTACACGCCAAAAATATCTGCCAACACCGACAAGAAACTAAATTTCAAAACACTCAAAGAAGCAGACATAAAAGCGGTTCTGGAATTAAAGCTGGGCGCCAAAGGTGTCACTTGGGAAAGATTAGAGAAATTATTTAATGGAATTTCCGAACATTCCATTTCAACGTCATCGCCATATTTTATGAATCAACTTTTTTCAGGCGTTCACTCCCATGCACTAGCAGCAGAAAACTTGATTGCGAAAACAAAAACGACCATGGCAACCTTCGAAGCCAGCCCCGTCGTGACCTTGATCGAAACAGAAGTTGTGCAAAGTCTTTGTCAAAAAATTGGATGGCCTGACGGGTCGGCCGATGGAGTCACTGTGCCAGGGGGCAGCAGTGCTAATTTTATGGCCTTGCACTGCGCTCGCCAACGAAAATTTCCTGATTACAAACAAAAGGGAATGCCTTCACAAAAACTAAAAGTTTTTGCTTCTGAAGAGGCCCATTATTCCCTTAAAAAAGCCTGCGTCGTTCTTGGCTTGGGACTGGATGCCTTGGTTTTACTAAAGACCGATTTCCAGGGAAAAATTGAAGTTGCAGATCTGGATCATAAAATTAAAAAATGTTTGAAGGACGGAGATGTCCCTTTGATTGTCTATGCCACAGCCGGCACGACGGTCTTAGGTGCCTTTGATCCGATTTCAGAAATGGCAGATCTTTGTCAAAAATATTCGATCTGGCTGCATGTTGATGCCGCCTGGGGTGGGCCCGCCTTATTTTCCGATCAAGCCCGACCGTTAATGAATGGAGTCAGCGCTTCGGATTCGATGACTTTTGATGCGCATAAATTTTTTGGAGCCGGTTTGACCTGCAGTTTTTTTCTGACTAAGCAACCACAAGTTTTATTTGAAGCCAATGATGTGGCCGGTGGAGATTATCTTTTTCATGACAGTGAAACACTGGATCGCGGTCGCTTAACATGGCAGTGCGGACGTCGAGCTGATGCCGTCAGCTTTTGGACTTTGTGGAAAAGTCTTGGCGACGACGGATTGGGACAAAGCTTGGATCGCTGTTTCACAATCAGAGACGAATTAGTCCGGTGGATCAAGGAACAACCAAGGCTCAGTCTTGTGGCAGAACCTCATTTTTTAAATATTTGTGTCCAGGTTCTTCCGCCCTCATCCATGGATGAAAAAAAAGACTGGTCCTTAAAAGTTCGCAATCATTTAAAAGAAAATGACTTAGCGATGGTCAACTACGCCGCTGACCAAAAAGGGAACTCTTTTTTACGGATGATTTTAGCCCACCCGGAATTACAACTCCAGGACGTAAAAAATATTTTAACCTGGGCTTTAGAAGTTCAATGAAATTAAAAAAATATCTTTTTATTTTCGGAGTGGCACTTTCCGCACAAGCCTTTGCAAAAGCGCACCATTCGGGAACTTTAAGCAGCATTAATTTAGGAGCTCGGTACTCATCGATTCTTGAAAAAAGAGGCGTCGTTCTTTACCGAGATTTTCAGATCGATCCTGTTGCAGGAATTTTCTTTTTTGACGATCGCCTCGAATTTTTAGGAGACTCCTTGGGCTATCACGATTTTATTTTTGAAGATAAAATCAGACTTCGGGGCCGGCTTGTGTCCGTCAGTGATAAGCCGCTTTTTCCAGCCTATCAATCCATTCAAAACGGCAGTCCCTCACGCAATGACACCACGGAAGCTTCGGTCAGTGCCGAATTCTTTTTTCCTGGATATAACGAAAATTACGTCTCTGAACTGGATGTGACCTATTCAAAAGACATCAGCCAACATCATGGGAATTATTTAGAGATCCAAGGAAAGCTAAAGCTTTTTAGTGTTTACTTAGACAGCTTGAAGCTTCCCCTAGAGCCCAATTTTGTCGCCACCCTTGGGACCGGAGATCGTTCGCACAATCAATATTTTTATGGACCCGATGATGAAGCTTTAGGGATTAATAATATTTCTTACGGTTTTTGGATTGCCTTTCCGACCGAGGCCGATCGAGCCTTTCCGATTATTCAGGTCACTCGCTTTAGTGTCTTCGGAGACCATCGTAAAGCCCAATTTGCGGACGGTCGCAACGAGGGCTTTTTAATTTCATTCATCGCGACTTATGGGTTTTTAGACTGATTCTTTTGGCGATATTTTTCTAAAAGTTTTTTATTAAATATTTGTAACTGGGATTTTGAGATTTGTGACCCAGCCCATGGTTTTAGATGCCGTCGAAAGCCCTTGGAAAAATTCGAATAATTCTTGCAAGCTTGGCAAAGACTTAAATGAAGAAAGAACCGGAAACGATCTCGAAATGACAACTGTCGTCTGGGAACATCCACGTGTCCAGCCACTTTTTGGCACTTAAGGGCAAAATCAACTCCCTGAGCCGACACTCGAGCGTAAAAAAAATCATACCATATTTTACGAAGTCGCTGGCCCCAGGTCATGGACTTATACCTCAATCTTGCCTTCAATACAGAGCCGCAGCTTTTCTTTAGCTCGGAAGATCAAAACGCCCAGGTGAGTGACTGTCACGTTCAAAATATTACAAATATCTTGAGTTAATTCCTGATCAACTTCTTTTAAAACAAAGGCCTCCCGCTGAGGCTCGCTCAGGCCGTCTAAGCACTCTTCTATCATTTTCAGAAGCTCTGTTGATTGCAGGATCTGCTGGGGATCGGCGGGTTCTTTTTTCCACCAGCCCTCGGGTGTAAAACTTTGGGCGTATATTTTTTCTGAATCCTCTTCGCACATCACGCGCTGATAAAAACGTCGATGCTCGCGAAGTTTATTGATCAGGATGCCGCTAACATAGGTTCGAATCTGGGATCGGCCTTCGAAAAGTTCCAATTTTTAAAAAAAAGTTTGCCAAGTTTCTTGAATCAGTTCTTCGGCTGTTTCGCCAAAGACTTTTTGTGACCCAAGCAATTTAAATAAACTAGGATTGATCGTTTCAAAAAGGTTTTTTAGAAACTCAGGGTCTCTATTTTTTAAAAGTTGAATTTCGTGGTTATCGAGCGCTGGCATCATCCGCATTTAAGCACAGCTCAATTTAAATGCGAATTTAAAAACTCTTAGATTTTAGTTAAGTTGAACTTAAGTCTCAGAAACTGCCCCACTTGAGTGTGCTTAGTGCAGGCTAACGCCTCAAGATTATTTAATTGTTACAGAGGTTTAAGTGGTTAGTTGTTGCCTTACGAATTCCATAGGAATTCGTAAGGTCGCAAGGAGAAGATAAGACTATAGAAAAACTGATCTTTTTCGACGCGCGAGTTGAAGTAAGCACACTCAAGTGGGGCAGTTTCTAAGTCTCAAACAGCGGCTCAGGAGCCTCTGGGTGGAAATCATTTTCAAGGCGCGCCATCACCACTGACGCTAAGCAATTGCCAATTAAATTGACGGTGGTTCTAGCCGCATCCAGAAGCTCATCGACCCCTAAAATTAAAACGGCGGCTTCAATGGGAATTCCAAAGGTCACCAAAGTTCCTGATAAAATCACAAATGAGGCCCGCGGCATGGCAGCCACTCCTTTACTTGTTAACATCAGGGAAAGCATCATCATCAATTGTTGCTGTAGGGAAAGATCAAGGCCCGCCGCTTGAGCACAAAAAACCGAGGCCAACGCTAAATGTAAAGTCGTTCCATCTAAATTAAAGGAATATCCCAACGGCATGACAAACGAAACTATTCGTTTGGGCACGCCAAATTGGATCATACTTTTAATCGCATCAGGTAAAGCCGCATCCGAAGAGGTCGTAGAAAAAGCAATCGCGGCGGGTTGTCGCACCGCCCGCCAAAAAGCCTTCATGGGTATTTTCATAAACCAAATGATCGGAATAAAAATCATCACAACAAACAGCGCCAAAGTTCCATACAAAGTCAGAACTAATTTTCCTAAGTTCACTAAAATCCCAAGGCCGCTATGGCTGACCGTATAGGCCATGGATGCGCCAATTCCCAGGGGCGCAAATTTCATAATTAGGCCGGTAAATTTAAACATGGTCTCAGACAGGCTTTCGCAAAAATCCACCATGGTAGTGCGGTGTTTTCCCTGCAGTTGAATCAAAGCCAAAGCAAAAAGCACCGAAAAAAACACAATCTGAAGGACATCATTATTGGCGGCGGCTTCAAAAAAACTTTTTGGCACAATATGTTCAATCACTTCAGCCGCAGAGATTTTAGGTGGCGCTGTCATGGCGGTGGACGCGACATCTTTTAAAATCACACCCACACCTGGCTTAAACACATTCACGGCGACCAGTCCAAAAATAAGGGCAAAAGTTGTGACAATTTCAAAATAAAGCAAAGCTTTAAAAGCCAAGCGACCAATCTGCTTCATGTCTTGGGCATGGCCGGCAATGCCGACCACTAAAGTGCCAAAAATAATCGGCACAATAATACATTTAATCATTCTTAAGAACAGATTTGAAATCACATGAAAAATGGGGGCGGCCTCAGGAAAAATCGTGCCCAAAAGAATTCCTAGGCCCATGGCAATAAAGATCCAATGAGTCAGCGTGATTTTTTTAAAAAGATTTCGCATTAAAGGCACTCTTTCTGCGCTTGTTCGCAAATTTGCTGAAATGTTTTTTGAACGATATCCGGTTGTTTAAAAAGAATTGATAGGTCTTCTATTTTTTGCAAAAGACCGATTTGTGGGGTCGCCTGCATTTCCTTTGTCAATTTGGAAAAGTTGAAATCAAATTTTTGCAACCTGCGGTAGAGCGTCGTTCGGCGAAGGTCGCGCGCGGGGCTTAAGGATTTTGATAAAGCTTGTGACTGCGATAAAATCAGTGGGGCGTTATTTTTTAAAAAAGAAGCAGTGTCTCCCTGCTCTTGAAAAATTTTTCTTAAGCTTTGAATAAAGTTTTTAAAATTAATTTGCAATTGAATTACTTCGGGCTCGGAAGGAGCATTAAGATTTTTTTTAAGAACGTTTAAAACTTGATTTGAGGAATAATGACTACCTAGTCCCCCATTGGGATTTAATGACATTTCTCCGCCGGCGCAATCCATCATAAATCGAACGGAAGAGTGACAGTTTGTCAGGGCCCAGTCGTAAACAAAAATGGGCTGCCAGTCTGGCATCAATACTTCATCACTATCTGTCAACTTTGAGATCAGGCACAAAAATTTTTCTGTGAAAATAGGGGTTGGAATTTGTTCTGGTTGAAAAATAGGTTGGCAGACGGGTTCAGAAGTTAAATTAGGAAGTGACGGATCGGGACTACGGATCGTCGCAAAACCACCTCGGATCGCATCGTGAGTCAGCGAGTAGGGCATGCCAAAACTTTGATTCTGCAACTCAAGCCATGTGTGATTAAATCCGGCCCAGCCGATCGTTGGCAGCGCCGCTTCGCACTGTTGAATTTCTGGATTTAAAATAAATCCGGCGGGTGGCGCCTCTGCAAAAACCCACTGGCTATAAAGGCTGAATAAATAAATAATCCACATTGTGTCACTCCCGTCATAACTCTAAATAATTGACCTGATGTTTGTCAAAGAATAGGGTTTTAACAACTTTGCGAGGTTTCAATGAAAACAGATTCGAACTCAGTTTATATCCTGTCTAGCGCTAGGATCCCGTTTGCGAAAAGTATGACCTCCTATGCGAATGTAACGCGTAAAGAACTGATGGTGGCATCACTGAATGGTTTGATTGAAAAAGCTGGACTTAAGAATCAAAAAATCGACGATGTCGCTTTAGGGGCATTAATGAACAGCTCTGGTGATTGGAATTTAGCCAGAGAATGTGTTCTAGAAACTTCGCTGCATCCAGAGTCTCCGGCCTACAACGTTCAGCGCGCCTGTGGAACAAGTCTGGACACCGCTTGGCAAATTGCGATGAAGGCTCATACGGGCTCGATTGATTTGGGAATTGCTGGTGGAGTTGATTCAAACAGTGATTTACCTATCGAAGTTTCTGAATCTTTTAGAAAATTTTTACTGGGTCTGAATCGCTCTAAAACTTTGACTGAAAAACTTCATTCACTGTCCGGATTTTCCCTGGGCAGTCTTAAACCCAAAGCCGCCAGTGTTGTCGAAGCAAGAACGCTTCTGTCCATGGGCGATCATTGTGAATTGATGGTCAAGGAATGGAAAATCCCAAGGGAAGAGCAAGATCAGTTGGCTTTGGCCAGTCATCAAAATGCTGCCAAAGCTTATGAACAAGGTTTTTTTAACGATCTTGTGATTCCATTTCATGATCTTAAAAAAGATGGCCCCGTCAGAGGTGACACCTCACTTGAAAAATTAGCGAAATTAAAACCCGCATTTGATCCCGTCCACGGAACTTTGACGGCAGGGAATAGTTCGCCACTCACCGATGGTTCGGCTTGTCTTCTTATTGGCAATGATCGCGGCGCCAGTCGAGTGGGTTTAAAGCCTTTAGCTCGGTTTGTTGATTTCGCTGTATCGGCTGTTGATTTTGTTCATGGCGCGGGACTTTTGATGGCGCCAACGAAGGCTGTTTCGCAATTGCTGACAAGAAATCAATTGTCCTTTCAAGATTTTGATTATTTTGAAATTCACGAAGCTTTTGCGGGGCAAGTCTTGTGTAATTTAAAAGCTTGGGAGTCTGCGGATTATTGTAAAAAAGTTTTAGGACTTTCATCAGCTATCGGTTCCATCGATCGAAAAAAGATGAATGTTGTCGGCAGCAGTGTCGCCGTAGGACATCCTTTTGCTGCGACGGGGGCTCGTATTTCAGGAACCTTGGCCAAGCTTTTACAAAGCGGAGCAAAAAAACGCGGCCTGATCTCGATCTGCACGGCCGGCGGTATGGGCGTCGCTGCGATTTTAGAAACGGCCTGATTTCCGGCAATCTTATAATTATAGACCATAAAACCCTTGATATTATGATATTTTGACCGAATATAACTAAATGGCCCTAAAAAAATTACCACAAAAACCTAAAATGATTTTGCCGCCGCTACTATATCCTGCCAAAACCAAGGGTGAAGAAGCGTGGATGACGGATTTAAAAAAGAAAAAACTCATTCGTAAAATCGGCCCGCGTCTTTATACGTCTGTGCCAAAATCGGACGAAAAAAGGCTTATAAGAAGTCAGTGGGCCCAAATTATAAATCATCTTTATCCCCAGGCGCTGCTCAGTCATCGCAGTGCGCTTGAGTATAAGCCGTCTCCGCAAAATAATATTATTCTTACAAGCACGACAAATCGGCGGGTCGCCTATCCTGGTCTCACTCTGCACTTTATTAGGGGTCCTCAGGCGCTTCAAGATGACCCGCCATTTTTGAAATTTAAAGCTTCTTCGACCGCACGAGCGTACTTAGAAAACCTGTCTTCAACAAAAACGACAAGTTGGAGATCTTTAAGTCTGAAAGAGCTTGAAGAGAAGCTGGAAATGCTTCTACAAATTAAAGGTGAACAGAGTTTGAAGGACCTTCGAACTCAGGCCGAAGAAATTTCTAAAGAGTTGTCTTGGCGCCGAGAGTTTAAAAAATTAAATAAAATGATAGGCGCACTTTTGGGAACTCAAATGTCAGAGTTTTTAAAATCGACGGGAGCTAAGGCCAGAGCCCGCCAAATGCCTTTTGATCTGGAACGCGTCAGTCGCTTCGATTTACTTTTTGCAGCCCTGAAGTCAACTCCGTTCAAAGAAATCAAAGAAAAATTTTCTGGCAAAGATCATTTTCGAAACAAAGCCTTCTTTGATGCCTACTTTTCAAATTATATTGAAGGTACTATTTTTGAAATCGAAGAAGCTGAAGAAATTATCTTTGATCATAAAATTCCAGAAGATCGCCCTAAAGATGCCCACGATATTTTAGGGACCTTTCAGATTGTTTCAAATCCCAATGAAATGAAAAAAACTCCACAAAGTTATTCTGAACTGGAAGCTCTAATCAAAGAACGACATTTCACTTTGATGAAAAATAGATCCGAAGTAAGACCCGGAAAATTCAAAGACAAACCAAATCGAGCGGGCGATACGCAATTTGTGAACCCAGAAAATATTCAAGGAACCTTAGAACAAGGCTTTCAAAGATACCTTAATTTACCGCCAGGGTTTGCCCGCGCCGCATTTATGATGTTTCTTATTTCAGAAGTTCATCCCTTCATTGACGGCAATGGACGAATTTCTCGAATCATGATGAATTCTGAACTTTTCATAGCAGCCCATTCGACAATTATTATTCCAAATGTTTATCGCGACGACTATCTTTTAAGTCTTCGCGCGCTGTCTCGGCGAGATCGACCTGAGCCTTTACTAAGAATGCTTGCCCGCGCGCATAAGTTTTCTAATTTAGATTTTTCAAATTACAAAAAAATCCTCAAAGAAATCGAAATAAAAAACTGGTTCCGTGAAGCCGCCGAGGCGCAGCTGATTGAATAGGACGACCGACGATGGGTCCAAAATATAAGAGGTCGGGTGAGTGAAGCCACGTCATTTGCTTGACCGTCGTCCTACTGGATAATTTAGGATCTGCAAACAAGTCACTATTGAGATAAATCTTTCACTAAATAGGGAGTCATGTTTTTTAGAAAATCGACGATTGGTAAAACTAGAATATCGTCGATGATTCTTTTTTCATGACCGCCATAGATAAAAAAACAATTTGCCATCGGATAATCTTTTTTAAAGGCGCGCAGGCCATCAAGCTCGCCACCCCTTATTCGGTCCGTACGTTTTATTTCAAGAGCCTTGATGCCTTGATTCCCATAAAGAACTAGATCCACATCAGGTCCTTTTGAAACCTGCCAGCAAAATAAATCAAAGCCCCATTTTTGATAATGATTTTCTGCTCGAATTTCTTGATAGACTAGGGTTTCCCATGCGGCTCCCTCTATTTCTTCAATGGAATCGAGGGGACCCTTTGGCCGAATCGTTTGGAAAACTCCGGCATCAAAAAAGAAAAACTT
>JAYWEQ010000186.1:0-8302 GCA_043779185.1 Pseudobdellovibrionaceae bacterium | reverse complement strand
ATTGATGGAGACGTCCAAATTGTGTCGTGCAGAGTTAACAAAGGCTGTCATTTTTTAATTAAGTTTAGCGCGAAAAGAGTTTCAACCAAACAAATCATTCAAGTCACGCCCTCCGAACCGCAAAATCTAAAAAATTTGAAATTACTATCGGGATTAAAAGTGCTTGTTGTCGAAGACTCAAAAGATAATCAAACTTTAATCCATAAAGTTTTGTCAAAAAGAGGGGCTGCCGTAGATTTCGCCTCGGACGGAGAAGAAGGCGTCGCAATGGCGCTCAGTCATTTCTATCATGTTGTTTTGATGGATATCCAAATGCCAAGACTTGATGGCTATGGAGCCACTCGTAAACTTCGAGAGGCTGGATATCAACAGCCAATTATTGCTCTGACGGCTCATGCCATGGAAGAAGAAAGAATAAAAACTAAAGCGGCTGGATGTGATGGCCATATCACAAAACCTTTGGATACGGCTCTTTTGATTTCAACGGTTTTGAATTTTAGAAATTGAAGACGACGACAAAAAGTTATTCAGTATAGCATTGCTGGATATTTTTGGCTCGGACAAGGCCACTAGGATGGGCTGGGTCCCTTGGCAGAATATCGACATCTTTAAGGACGTTTTGAATATTGATCCCTAAAATTTTTGCCTGTTTGGCCGCATAGCAATCAGCATCTAGCTCCTGTTGATTGGTCTTTTTCAAACTAGAGTTATGGTAAATGTGTCCAAGAGCGCAATGGCCGCACTCATGCTCAATAATAAATTTAACGGTGTCTTTTGAAGTGGCGTATTTTCGCATCTCTTGCCAATTGACGAAAATCGCTGGAGCATTTTGGTAAACCGTTGAGAAGGCAGGGCCTTCTGAGGAATCTTGCAAAACATTTTCGCTGACAGGTATTCCATGGATATCATGACAAACTGGTAGATCAAGGCTTTGAAGACTTGGCGTTGCTTGGGCTATCGAAACGAATAAGATGGGCAGAAGTGCAAATATAAATTTCATCTAAAAGATCTCCGTGAATTAGAAAATTAAAGTTGCAGCAATATACCCAATTAAGTTGGGGTTTTCGCCTGTAATAAATTCAAGTGTAAAGATTCCAGCATGGCCGTCCTTCGTCGAGTCTAGCCGAGGCTTTTTAATCTATTCTTTGAATGATGCCTTGGGATCGGTTTAAATCTTATCTCAACCCTGAGCGAGGATCAAAAGATGGAAAGCTTAGTATTGCTTGGTATTTTAGGTTTGTTTTTAATTTTGGGAGTGTCCACTTATAACAAACTTGTGTCTTTAAGAAATATTGTGAAAAACTCATTTTCCCAAATTGATGTTCAATTAAAACGCCGCTATGACCTTATTCCCAACCTGGTTGAGACAGCTAAAGGTTATCTTAAACACGAAAGAGAGACCTTAGAAAATGTCATTAAAGCCCGAAACCAAGCGATGGGGGCCGTTTCTGCGGTGACTGTAAATCCTACCAATCCGCAAGCCATGCAAATGCTTCTTGGGGCTGAATCAAATTTAAGCTCAGCCTTGTCAAAATTTATGGTGGTCGCAGAAGCGTATCCAGATCTTAAAGGGCAAGCCGTCATGACACAAATGATGGAAGAGCTTTCCTCTACTGAAAATAAAATCGCTTTTTCAAGGCAAGCCTTTAATGATTCGATTTTAAGCTACAATACACAGCGAGAGGTTTTTCCAAACAGTATCTTAGCGAATATGTTTGGGTTCCAGTCAGCCACGCCCTTTGAAGTGACAGTGCCGCAGCAGCGCGAGGCTGTGCAAGTATCATTTTCATGAATTTTTTTGCAGCCCAAGAAAAAGCCCGTCGGCAAACCTTTTGGCTGATTGTTATTTTTGTGCTGATGGTCAGCGTTTTATCATTTTTGAATGCCGCCTTAGTTGGTTTTTCTTTTAAAAACTGGACATCCCATTTTTGGCCACTTTTTATGTTGTCTTCGTTTTTCTTTGTTTCTGCAGCTTGGATACAGTATTTGAAAATACGAAATGGTCCTCAAATCGCCGAGCTGATGGGCGGCCAAGCCTTAATTCTTCCAACAAACAATGCCCTTGAAAAAAGACTTTACAATATCGTTGAAGAAATGTCGATCGCCTCGGGAGTTCCGATTCCAAGGGTCTATATTTTGCGCGGTGAAATGGGAATCAACGCCTTTGTTGCTGGAGTTAATTCGTACTCCGTTGTTTTGGCAGTGACGGAAGGCGCCCTTAAAAGCTTAAATCGGGATGAATTGCAATCGGTGATCGGTCACGAATTTAGCCATATCCTAAACGAAGATGTCTCCTTGAATGTCAAACTAGCTGGGATTGTGACTGGTTTTTATATGTTTGTCCGTATCGGGGAATTTCTTTCCCGGGGCTCTGGGCGTTCAAGAAATAAAGACGACGCAAATATTGGTTTGATTGGTATTGGATTTATGGCTTTAGGTTTTTTGGGATATCTTTTTGGACAAATATTGCAGTCCATGATTTCAAGGCAGCGGGAATTTTTAGCAGACGCCTCAAGCGCTCAGTTTACTAGAAATCCCGAAAGCTTAGCGTCAGCTTTAGCTAAAATTCAAAATGGACCAGGGTCTGAACTGGAATCTGGCTATAAGCATGAAATGTCGCATTTCTTTTTCGCGCAAGGTGTGTCTGGTTTTTGGAGTCGACTTTTTGCAACCCATCCACCGATTTCAGAGCGGATTCACTTGCTGGCGCCAAATTTTAAATTAGAGACCTTTGAGTTTGATGTCAGTACGCAAGCTGCCGATAGAAGCAATTTAGGGATGATGGGGTTTGCCCTTCAGGATCTTAATTCAGAAACTGTCAGCGAAATCTCAAATCATCAAATCAATTCGTTAGAGGACGCAAAGGCGCATCTTTTTGCCGTCCTTTTAAGTCAACAAAACCCAGACGTTCAAGAAAAAATTTTGAATCACCTTAGGGAAAATAGTCCTTCGCAGCTGGCCGAAGTGGAATCCTTGATAAATGACCTTAAATTAAAAAAAGAAAATATTTTTAAAACCTTTAAATTAGCCATTGGCTTTCTAAATCATGGAACTAAATCTGAAAAAAATGATCTTTTAGATTCAATGAAAAGTCTTTTTGAAATGGATCAAGTGATCGACTTTAAAGAGGGTCTATTTTATATCATTGCTGAAACTTCCCTTAACGAAACATTTAAAAAAGCGGCGAGCATTAAAGACTTCCGAGAAATTGAAAATGTTTTGAAACGTTGGGTGCCATGGATTTTAAGCCAAGCCAGTCTTAAAAATAAAGAATCTGTTAAAAGTTTAGCTCTCAGTCAGCTAGGCCTGCTGATATCTTTTGATCAGGGCCTTAAATCTTTTTCATGGGCAAAGTTATCTGAAGATGTCAATTTGCTGTCCCGACTGGATCCGAGTCTAAGAAAAAAATTATCATTTTTTTTAAAGAAGATCATTCAGGCGCAAGGTTTGGATTCTAAATCCATGAATGATGAGTTTTTGCTCTTATCCTGGGCCCTTCAGGTGCCGGTTAGTTTTTTTGCGCCTTAAAAATATGAAGCTAGACCGTCCACTAGCCTAGGAATCAGTCTCTCGACTTTTTAGATGACGGCCTATTTGTCATAATCCCATAGTGGGGTGCCGTTGATAAAATTGTCACTTATTGTTTTTTCGCTAGGGTTGTTTGTAGGATGCCAACGACAACAAGATATTAATCAGCGGGATATCCAACAAGCTTCCCATGATCAAACTTTGCAAGACGACTTGGAATCTGATCTTTTAACCGAGCAAAGCAGTGGCTGTCTTCAGGCCACTTCTGTTCAAAGATCCTACGTGGATTCAGGCGCCGTGAAATTGAAACAATTTCTGGAGCGATGCTATCAAGAAACAAGCTCAAAAAAGTGGTGCGATCAAGTCGCTCGGCCCAATCCCGACAGCGCAAATATTTTTGAATGCACTTATTCGCCCTCTCAAAGACACGTTTTAATACATCCTAGCGAAAGCACCTGGTCCTATGCGATCGGAGCCGTGAAGCTTGTTCAAGAGCTTGAAAAGAAGAATATTAAGATTGAATTGATTTACAATTGGTGGCGACCAGAACCCTACAACAAAAACGTCGGTGGCGCGGCCGGAAGGCATCCATTTGGGACGTCCGTGGATGTGCGATTTGTCGGCAAGTCAGAACAGAATAAGGCCCATGCCGAACTTTGTGCCTTCAGAAAACAGGGGAAGCTGCGCGCCTTAGGTTATTACTCGGGAACTGGCCTGCATCTTGGGGTGGGCGATCAGGTTGCAAATACATGGGGAAGACCCTGCCCAAACTAGCGATGTTTGAATTGTTCACAGCTCATATTGAACAACACACGCTTCCAGTGTTGCTCCGGGGCCCATAGCGGCCCAAACTCCAAGCTCACGATGACGAATCACTTTTTCGTCAAACAGCCGCGATAGACTGACTAGGAAGCTTCCCGAAGAAATATTTCCATAATATTTTAAAACCGAGCGAGTGTGTTTGACATCACTGTCGTTCAGACCAAGGCTTGTCTTGGCACCCTCAATCACGGCGGCACCCCCTGTGTGAAGGGTCCAATGGCGAATATCTTTTTGATGGATTGAATTTCTTCTCAGCAGTTTGTCGATGGGGATTTTCAAATTCTGACCCACGACAAATGGGATTTGTTTACTCAGTCCAAAAGACCATTTCTTTTTCTCTACGTTCCAATCAAAGCGCATCGCATCCCATTGCTCTGGCAATGTATGGGATTCAAAATCTATAATTTCTGAGATGGGATTCTTTGCGGGGTTGCCATTTTTTCTTAAGCTCTTTTTGTCGCTAATAATGATGGCGACGGCCCCGTCACCAAAAAGACTGTTAACAATTCCAGTGCGCACGGATTCGTCTCTGACATAGATGGCAGAGTTCACTTCACAGCAAAGCATCAGCCCCACTTTTCCTGTTTTTGCCAAAGCCGCCGCAGTCCTAAGGGCTGACATGCCAGCATTACAACCCATTCCGACCACATCTAAGCGATAAAGATCGGACCGAAGATTGAGCTCACGTGCGATGATCGAGCTCACACCTGGAACAGCAAACCCCGAGGACGTGACACAGATTAAAAATTCAATCTCGGATTTTGCAAAAGGGCTTGCCATAATGGCTTGGCTGGCAGCCCTACACCCGATATCGCGAACCCCAAAATTAAACTTATTGATCAACTCCTCATGAGTTTCGTCGTGAATAGGATTTCCTTGAACAAGAGGGTCGGGCAAGTAAAGATGCCTTTTTTTGATATGAGTGGCTTTCAGTAATTTTTCCACCGTCGGATGATGGATGCCAAGTAAAGACGCGACCTCAAGCTGGGTATAGCTTCTAGATGGAAAGGCCGTCCCCACGCCTGACACCATGGCACCATTGGATGGGCGACGCTTCTTGGAGGAAAAGGTCAGAGGGGACTCATCGGATTCTTGGTTAAAATCTTCTGTATGGATCGGACTTTCCTTCAGCATAATAATTCCTTTTTTAAGGTTTGGAAGTTGCTAAAGGTATAAACAATTGCAAAATTTTGCGAAAGATGGCAAAAATAGAAACAGGTGTTTCATTTAAAAAAAGGAGGCTTCCATCAAACTAGCAAGCCGAATAGATAGCCTACGAATTAAAGAGCTAGAGGTTTTTCAAGCTGTGGCTCGCGGGAGGTCGGTTCGTGAGGCCGCTCGTCGCCTGTCGACGACTCCGGGGGAAGTCTCAAAAGCCCTGAAAGGAATGGAAAAAAAAATCGGAGTGTCTTTGTTCATCCGATCGGCCCAGGGGGTTTTACTGTCAGAAGTCGGCACTCAAGTCGCGCTTTTAGTGGAAGAGATGCTTGAAGTTGGAAGGCAAATTGAATCCGTGACGGATAGTTCTAGCAAAAAGGCCAATAAAAAATTAGCGATCGGCGCCACTTCGTTTCTGCTGACCCATCTGATTGTTCCTGAAGTAACAAGCTTTCTGCGGGATACAAATAATATTTTATTTCGCTTCTTAGATCTTTCTCCGGATGAACTTGTCAGTGTCGGCCTGCGTGGCGTCTTTGATATTTGTTTTCATTTTGGCACGCAGGAATGGCCACGCTCATGGATGTCAAAAAAAATTGGCTCGATGGATTGGGTCCTTTGTTGCAAAGCAAGCCACCCCTTAGCAAAAAAGGCGACTTTGAAAGAAGTTTTGGAATTTCCATTTGTGATTCCGACTTACTTTACCAATGAAGGGCTGCAGTATGGAAATGATAATTTTCCCGTCGCCATTTCAAAAAGAAAAAAAGGCTTCGAAACATCAACGGCAGATGCCTCAATCCCGATTTTACTTCATTCAAACCACATCGCTTTTTTGCCAGAAACTCTTGTCAGCTCTGGGGTTAGAAGGAAGGAATTAAAGATTATTTCTCCCCCTGAGATTTCGCCGGTCAGCAAAGATTTGTATATAAGTATTCGCACAGATCAAGTGTCGGCGTCCTTGTACTCACAGCTTGTTCAGCATTTTGAAAGTAAATTATGAAAGTTCAATATTTTTTTTCTTATCAGTGATTTTGCAAGGCGATCAAAGCCGAGGTTTTATTCGATACCCCTATCAAGAGCCAAAAGATCTAGTCACTGGCGACTGGCTTGTCCTGGAGCTTAGCAAAGAATGATCTTGGTTTAGATGCCTCTTAGAATGGAGATCGTTCAGCCCAGACGGGATCCAAGACCACTAAAGTTTTAGCGGCCTATTCGCTGGTGAATTTAAGCTGGATTAATAATATCACAGAGCGCTTATCAGTTTCACTGCGGGTTAATAATTTACTGGGTGAAGATCACATGTGCATATTGTGGGAGCAAGCGGTTACGGGAAAACAGTTTTACTTTCACATATTGTAAAGCAAAGCATTTGCCAAAAGAAAGGACTACTTTTTATCGATTTAAAAAATGATTTAGATACGATCGATAAATTTAAAAAGTATGCGAAAGACGCAAACAGAGAACATGACTTACAGATATTTTCTTTAAATCATCCTGATTCAATTCATTATAATTTAATCTCAGAAGGAACTGCTACGCAGTTAAAAGATAAAATCATGACTGCTCTCACTTGGAGCGAGGAATACTACAAGCATCAGTCTTCAAGTTTTCTTTTAAGGTTACTAATAGGGTTAGTTTACCTTCGAGATGTGTTACATAAGACTTTTGGATTAGGTGAAGTTCTACGTTACGCAAAATCAGTGGTGCACTAGAAGAGTTATTTATAGAAATAAGTCGCATCAAAACGCCACAAAGCCAAAAGACAAATTCCCACATCGAAGACCTCATCGAATTTTTGAAAGTAAAAGAAAATTTTAATTCTCTGCAAGGATTAAGAAGCCAATTAGAAAGTTTAGTTTTCTCAGACTTTGGCGACTTAATAAGCGGGGACGCTTCGGCTATGTCTAGCTCGTCTGCGCTTTTCGGCTCTGCCATGTCTAGCCCGATCCCAGATGGCTCTAGGCCTTTCGCCTACGGCCTGGATTTCTTCACTGCTATTAATTCAAATAAGCTCATCTATATATTCTTAGATTCAAGAAGATATAGTGAGTCCTCAAAAGCCGTGGGCCGCTTTATCTTACAAGACCTAAAAATGGTATCAGCTAGAATCGATGCAGAAATCCCCAAAGAACATCGAAAAAATTTCGTATGCATCATTGATGAGTTTGCAGATCTTGCTCAAGAAGACTTTATAGGTTTTTTAGATCGTGCAAGGTCATCAAAAATGTCTGTGGTGATCGCTCACCAAGAACTGAGTGATTTAAAACGAATAAGCCCAGAGTTTGCAGCAAGGCTTACCGGGAACACATCAACACTTTACGCATTTTTACAAAAAAATAGTGAAAGTGCAGAGGCTATTGCCGGAATGGCCGGAACAAGGAAAGCCTGGAAAGAAACCGTTCAGTCGGGAAAATTTCTATTTTTTGACGTTCCCAGCGGGAATAAATCCTTAAGGGAAGTCGAAGAATTCAACATCCATCCACCCAAATCTTATTAAATCGCTGCCTGTGGGACGTTGCATATGTATTAAAAAATATCCAAAAGCTCAGTCTCATATAGTGAATATTTTTAATGAATAAATTTAATTTAATAAACGAATCAATCAATCCTTTTGTTGCACTTCTTGGGAAGCGCTGGGACCTGATGATTCGCCTAATCGAGTTCCAGCCCTCCGGGCTTTTACATCTTGCGCCTGGCGCTGTCGTAAAAAAATACCCTAAGGCTGCCTCTTATCTTGTTAAAGTAGCTCACGATGTTTAAATCCAATGTTTTCCCCCCCCCCCTGAGATCGTCC
>JAYWEQ010000185.1:0-5706 GCA_043779185.1 Pseudobdellovibrionaceae bacterium | reverse complement strand
CAGCCAAAACTCCGGCAAATTAAAAAAATCGTCGGTAGCATGACGGTCATTAAAGTACAGGCGATCCCCACTGAACGTAGTAACGATTATATGTTAGCTTAGCAAAACGATTCCTTTCATAGACAGAAACATAAATGAACAATAAGATTCATGGGAAATGAAACTTGATCGTCCAACAACAAATATTCGAATTGCAAGAAGTGGAGATGGTCCTGAAATTGCCAATGTCCATCTCAACTCATGGCGTGAGGCTTACTGTGGATTGTTGTCTGATGAATATCTCGCAAAAATGCCCCTGACCTTTAAACAGCGGATGAATTACTGGAATGGCCTTATCAGTCAGCTGCCGGAAGGCCGTCAGATTTGGGTTGCTGAAAATGAAAAACACGGAATCGTTGGTTTTTCGACTGTGGAGAAGGCCCGGGATGAAAAATTCGAAGGTTATGGCGAGCTCGGAGCGATTTATCTTTTGAAGCATTATCGAAATTCAGGGAACGGATATGCCTTGTTAAAAAATGCTTTTGCCTTTTTAAGGGAGTCGGGGTTGAAAAGTGCTTATTGTTGGGTTCTCAAGAACAATCCAACAATTTCCTTTTATAAACGCAATGAAGGTTACCTGACCGACGATCTCAAGATTGACAATCGCGGCACAGTCGAACTCATAGAAGTGGCTTGTGTCTGGAATGATCTTTCAAAGTTTTGATCATAATTCCCTTCTTATAAATGAAAATGGCGCACAGTTTTGCTGGCGCCATTTTTCAATTCTGGATCTAAAAAATTAGGTGATCGGCTGAGTTCGCATTTCCGGCCATCTTCGATCAAAGAGCAGTACTTTTAGTATTGATTCAAAATAGATCGGAATCAAATTTCAAGAAGGCATTGCAGTAAAGACCGATCTTCTCAGGGACTAGAATTTTGACCCTGCCCAACACGAGTGACATTTCAAAAACAAAGGGACCTGTGAAGAGGTCCCCTTTCTAACTTCAGTTTACGGCTGCCATTTTATTTGCAGATGCCAGCTTTTATAAAGTCTTTAAGGAGGTTAGCAATTTGCTTGAGTTGATTAGCACTTGGTTCAAAAATACCGTCTGATCCTTGTGGTCCAACTGCGGAATAAACAACTGAATAATTGGAATCCCCATGAATCCTTACATCCAGCGTACCAACCTTGCTTTCTTCTTTCGCAGAAACCACATACTCAGAACTAGTTTTAGCCTGACATTTCCCAAGTTGACCTGACAAAAGCATTGCGTAAAGACCCGCATCTGACATATGAACAGGGCTAATATTAAGTGGCCCACGAGCGCAGCTAACTTGGGTTCCGTTAATATTTACCTTGTCGCCGTCGGGACGTAAAATCACCTCACCAGCGAAAACCTGAATGGACAAACCAACAATCATTGAAACTACTAGCAATTTCATTTTTTCCTCCGATAATTTTGTTAACCAGGGCAGATTCTAAACGATAAGGAGTCACTTATATATGGCAAATGTCTTTCAGGAAAATAATTCCAGAGGTGTAAAAAGATTGGTCACTTTGGTTACCTTTCTGAAGCGCCGAAATCAGGAAGGTTCAACGAGTCGACCGTAAAATCGAAATTTCTGAGGCGTGAACAAAAACTCCTCTGAAAATGATTTTTAAATTATCAACAAAGCGAATTTTTGAAGCGATATTTTTTATATTTTGAACTCGACGAGAAATAAGGGCTTCGATAAAATTCCCAATAACCCCATAATTGATTTAGGAATTTCAAATTTTGAGAATGAGAATTTCATTCGTGCGTTATTAATAACCCTTGTTTTCCAAAAACCAAATAACCAGCAAAGAGCTCGAAGACGATTCGGGCTCTTTGCTTTTCAACTTCAAAAGTGGCCTCTCAGTCGCGATCCCTACCGTTTTGAAGCGTTTCTTTCATGCGCGTAGAGTGAACGCCCTTTGTATTCACGACCTGTCATCATGCGGGTGAATGTCACAGCACTGATAGGACCCTTTTTGTACGCAGACACAGTTTGCTTGTGAAGTTGCATCGCCAGATCTGCGAAGCCAATACCAAACGAGCCTATAAAAAAATATAAAATTAACTTTAAACCAAAATCATAAACCCTAAGCACAAATGCCTCCTCTGATGGGTCTTCAAAAACCGAATGAGTGCGGGCCGAAATTTTCTTTCAGATTGAAGGCATTTTCCCGTGTTACTTTTGTGTTACCAAAAGTTACTTTTTTCTGAAATATCCAGAAATATCGGGACATGATCAGGGGCTTTGCGTTTCCCCTCTGTTATTTAATTTGTTTTGAGATTTCTTAGGGTTCTGAGACTTGAAAAACTTTTGGGTAATAAATTGGTCGGGGAGACAGGATTCGAACCTGCGACCCTCTGGTCCCAAACCAGATGCGCTACCAAACTGCGCTACTCCCCGACAGACCTTCAGATGCGAAGATGCGCAGAATAGAAATTTTGAGGCTATTTTGTCAATGCCGACCCTGCCTAAAGCGATTGTAACGCAAGATATTATTGTCCAAGCCAGATTATCCAGTATCATAAACCCATGAGTCTTGAACAACAGATTGCTCAAATGCCCAAAATGTTGCTGGCCCTGATTGCCTTGACCGCAACTGTGATTTTCCTTTTTATCTTTAATCCACCACACACAATTTGTGACACGCAAGTTGAGACCTTGAAGGAAAACTTAGTGGGGCCAGTTTTTCCAATGACAGTGAAGAAAAATACGATTCAACCGCACATTAAAAACGCTCAAGAAGCGTGCAAAACAGGTCATAGCGCTGGTGCCTGTTTTGATTATTTTAGCATACTTAAGATGATCGCTAAGCAAATCGACAATTCCTCTCCCGAGTGTCGAACCCAACTGCTGGGTGTCGGTGAAGTCCAAGCGGCCCTGAAAGATGGTGTCGAGATTATGGCGCTCGCCGCCTGGGGCCCTCAGCCACCGTCATCGCCTGCGGCCCGCTTTGGCTGGATGCAGGAATCTGAACTTGCCGTCTTTTGTTATATCAAAGACGTTTATGAAAAAGCCCTGGGTGAAGAAGCGTGGTCCGCCTTGCGACTGAAGGTCAATAAAAAATATCCCGGTGAGAACGCAACGGTCACAAATCTAGATGTCGATGGCCCGAAGGCCGCAGACAAAATGACCGACAACGAAATTTGGTCAAAAAGTATTTTCTCGGTCCGCTGCGAAGGTGTGATTTAACCTAAATTGCGACCTGCAACTTTTTCCATTTCAAAGTCTGAGTATTTTTGGCGACCAGTCCCCAGAAGCAAGTTTGTTGGTCTTTGCGATCTCGAATAGCGAAAGCCCTTGGACTGATTTGCTGGAGGGTCCAATCCTGTGGATTTAAACCAAATTGGCAAAGTTGTTGTTGAAGTTCGATATGTTTCATAATTTCCCCTTTGTGTTATGCCTAGTAATAAAGCAAAGGGTGGGCACAGGCCGTGACGGCCTGAAGTAAATTGAATAAGATTTGAGTTCAACCCATTGAATAGCTGAGACTGAGGTCCGAAAAATGAGACATAATCCGTACTTTAAATACCTTCTGCTGCAGATTTTGATGTTACCGACGATCATTGCGATCTTTAAATACATTCCCGATCGAAAAATCGCGGCCTTGCTGGCGGGGTCCTTATTTATATTGATCTGTCTCGGAACTTTTCGGAATGAGTACTGGCGAATGAAATTTCACGCGAAATTTTTTTGGTGGGGTGGTTTGCAATTTTTTATTCTATTTGCTGTGCCGATTTTTTTGTTGCGCTTGACCCATTGGGATCAGCCCTTTGGTGAAATAGCTTTCGGTCCTGTTCGCGCCGCTGATCTGCATCAATATTCTAATATCAGTTATATTGTTTGGATGCTGGCCACTGGAGTTCAGGGATTTTGGTGGATGAACAAAATAAAAAAGGCGCCCTAATTAGAACGCCTTTTTTGAGATTTCGACTTAAAAATCTAAAAACTAGATTTCAAAAGGAACTGGAGAGATCGCTTCAATACGATAGTAGTTATCGTGAGCGTCCATTCCATTTGCAAGCAAAGCCAAGTTACGAGCTTTTTTGATCGCCGCAGAAGCGCGCTTCTGTTGGGTCAAGCTCAGTTTAGAGATGCGAGAAGGAACAATCTTACCGCCATCACCGACGAATCGAGTTAAAGACGAAGGGTCTTTATAGTCAAAGTGATGTTCTCGAGCGAATTCGGGTCGGTATTTGTTGCGTGCCATTTTCTTCATACGGCGGAAGCTCCTTAAAATTAAGCCCATCATCAGTTGCGGGCTTTTGGGTGTTCTGAAAAGCGAAGCCCTCTTATACGCAAAAAAGCTGTTGCCATCAAGTGTCTTTTTACTTATATCAGAGTGTCTTACGAGGAGCCAATATGAGTCGTTGTGAAGTTACTGGTAAAAGCGCCGTAGTTAAAAACTTGGTGAGCCATTCAAATATTAAAACAAAAAAGCGCTCGCGCCCAAATATCCAGAAAAAACGTATATTTAGCAAAGCTTTGAACGCCATGGTTCGTCTGCAGATGGCGGCCAGCGCAATTCGTGATATGGAGCATGTCGGTGGTTTTGATCCATTTATCCTTAATCAAGACGACACAGTTCTTTCAAAACGAGCTTTGGCTGTCAAAAATCGTATCATTCGTAAAATCAACACTAAAAAAGTGCACTAGGTAGGGGTCGATCGTGATTAAATTAAAAATCCGCAAGGGTGATACTGTTCAGGTAATTACTGGTTCTGATAAAGGGAAAAAAGGCGAAGTTCTTGCCGTTGACCCAACAGGTCTTAAAATTAAAGTTCAAGGTGTGAAGGTTCAAACTCATTTTGATAAAAAAGAGGGTCTTCTTAAAAAAGAAGGTTTTGTTGATTACTCAAATGTTAAGTTGGTTTCTAAATCGACAGCTGAAAAAGCAAAGACTTCTAAAAAAGCGGCTAAGCGCAAAACTGCTTAATCCGCCTTTAAGTCCAAAAAAGCGGGTCCGGATTTGTGAAAGCGCTCAAAATGTGTAAAATAAATACATGGAGCACAACAAGCGATGCCCGTCCTCAGAAATAGCATCTTAGTCATCCTTTTCTTCCTGAGCCTTGTCGCCAAAGCCGACGAGGCTCTGCTTATTTGTAAAAATAAAAAAATTGTTCGAACAGTTCGTATTACAAAAGAAAAAGGTCTTTGTCGGACTAATTATACAAAGGACGGCAAAACTCAGATGATCGGCTCGGGAATGAACCCGACATCTTGTCAAAAAGTTTTGGAAGGCGTGCGTAAAAATTTGGAGGCCAGTCACTGGTCTTGCCGCGATGTAAAAGAGTCTTCTGTTTCTGATGTCGAAGAAGCTAAAAAACAATGAAGTCCGAGCTAAAAATAGCTCTCTGTCAAATGAACTCGACCGATCGAGTCCAGGATAATTTGGCGCAAATTAAAAATCTGATTCAACAAGTTCCGATCAGTCAGGGCGTCGATCTGTTTTGTTTTCCTGAAAACTGTTTGTATCTTCGATTGGTCGAAGGTCAAAAAATTACAGGATTAAGCTTAACAGATTCAGTCTTTGTGGAATTGTCCCGGATCGCGATGGAGCGAAAATGTTATCTGCATCTGGGTGCTTCGCCCCTTAATTTTGAAGGCCATCTTTATAATGCCACCATTTTGATTTCTCCGGATGGGCAAGTCCTTTCGCCCTATCAAAAAATGCATCTGTTTGATATCCAG
>JAYWEQ010000184.1:0-11416 GCA_043779185.1 Pseudobdellovibrionaceae bacterium | reverse complement strand
ATTCATGAGTTGAGCTCCGCTCCGGAAGTGATTCATGAGTTGAGCTCCGCTCCGGAAGTGATTCATGAGTTGAGCTCCGCTCCGGAAGTGATTCATGAGTTAAGCTCCGCTGCGAAAGTCTTTTCGATGGCACTACCGACAAAGTTCGTCTGGTAGTCTTTATAAATCCGGCGAAATATTTAAAGCTCGTGAGTGTTTGACCCGTACAACCTAACTCGGGCGAAGCAAACTTTTCAAGTAGTCGGCCGTGCCCAAAATCACTTGCGGAGGGATTTCATGGCCACCATTAAAGGTGATCATCTTACCCTTCATGCCAGCAGATTGAAGGAAGCTTTCAAGGCGTTGGCCGTTTTTTAAACTTAAAACGGTGTCATTTGTTCCATGACTTTGAAAATAAGTGGGCGGCGGGTTGTCCTTCAATCGGTTTTGAAAAGCTTCTGATTTAATATGCGCTTTCCATTCGTCTTTGTTAACCAGCGCACTGGACCAAACAAAAAGACCCATCGGCGATTGAGGAGCGTGCAAATAAATATCTACCGCTAGCATGGCGCCTTGGCTGAAGCCGCCTAAAATCACTTTATTCCAAGGGACTTTTAAAGTTTCAATGGCGGCTATTACCTTTTGTCTGGATGCGACAGCTTGCGGAGAAGCTTCCAAGCTTAAATCGCGTTCAATACCCTGAGCCGCGTCTTTTTGAATTTGCTCAATATTAATATTCCACCAGGCTCGGCCGGTCCAGCCGGGACCAATCGGAACTTCAAGAGGTCCTTGGGGAAAAATCCAATTTAACGGATATTGGGCCGGAATCATCTCATTCAGAGGAAACAAGTCAAAGGCATCCGCACCATAACCATGAAAAACCACGACCCAAGGGGCGTTTCCGTCTTTAAAAGCATCTTGGGCGTTCAAAGATCCAAACTTGCGCATAATGTCCTCGTTTGCTCAATTATTTTTCTACTCATACGATAATGAAATGAAGTTACAACATCTTTTTGCAGTTTTCCCCGGTCTTCCTGAGGAAAAAATGAGCAGCCTAGAAATCAGTGGCCTCTTTCAGGACGCCCGTGCCGTTATGCCGGGCAGTGTTTTCGTCGCCATTCGTGGGCAAAAGTTTGATGGCCATCAGTTCATTCAAGAAGCCGTACAAAATGGCGCTAGTGCTTTGGTGTTGGAAGACAAATCGCAAGTGCCAGCGGATTTTAATGGATTTATTTTACAGGTTCCTGACTCAAGGCAAGCGCTGGATCTTTTAGCCAGTCGTTTTTATTGGGATCCCGGCCAGGAATTATTTTGCGTCGGCGTGACGGGCACAAACGGCAAAACATCGATCACCTATTTAGTGGAATCGGTGCTTAATCAAGCGGGTCACCGCACGGCGGTCATGGGAACTGTGAACCACCATCTGGGTGAAAAAGTTTTTTCTACAGAGATGACAACGCCTGATCCGATTTCTTTACAAAAACGTTTGAAAGAATTTAAAGAGCTGGGCGCCACGGCAGTGGCTTTGGAAATCTCGAGCCATGCGCTTGATCAAAAGCGGGCGGACAGCGTCCCCTTCAATGCCGTGGTTTATTCTAATTTGACCCGTGATCACTTGGATTACCACGGCACGATGGAAAATTATTTTAGTGCCAAGCAAAGGTTATTCATGGATCTGATGGAAAGCTCGGCGAAATTTCCAACGTTTGCGATTGTTAATATTGCGGACGCTTGGGGCCGAAAACTTTGGGTGCATGAAAAAACCGAGCTTCTGACCTATGGAACTAAAGATTCGGATTTGCGCTATGAAATTTTAGAAGTCAACTTTTCATACACTCGTTTTAAGCTGATCGCACCCTGGGGAAAAACTGAAATTAAATTACCATTGTGTGGGGTCCACAATGTTTTGAACGCGCTGGCAGCAGTAGGTGTCGGAGTTGCCGCTGGAATCAAGTGGGATTTAATCTTAAAAGGCCTTGAAAACTTTCCTGGTGTTCCTGGGCGTTTACAAATGGTGCCGAACAACCATGACCGTCATGTCCTTGTCGATTACGCTCATTCGCCAGATGCTTTAGAAAATGTTTTGAAAGCTTTAGCGGAAGTTCGAAAAACACGAAAAAGTAAAAGTAAGATTCATCTTGTGTTTGGTTGTGGTGGTGATCGCGATAAGGGAAAACGTCCCTTGATGGCAGCCATGGCTTTAAAATATGCCGATCAAATCACGGTGACTTCAGATAATCCACGAACAGAAGATCCTGAGCAAATTATTCAAGATATTGTGCAGGGACTTTCAGCGATAGATCAAAAGCGTATTCACAGGAATGTCGACCGCGCTTCTGCCATTTCTGAAGCGATTAAAAATTCTCAAGCGGATGATGTCGTATTGATCGCCGGAAAAGGTCACGAAGATTATCAAATTATTGGAATTGAAAAAAAACCTTTCAGTGATTTTCATTCCGCCCAGCAAGCTCTTAAGGAGTTATCATGAAGAACTTTGAGCTCAATTTTATTTTGCAGGCCACTGGGGGGACAGCTTTCAGTCAGCCGAACTTGATCTTTAAAAGTGTGGCCACTGACACCCGAAAAGATATGACAGGCCAGCTTTTCTTAGCTTTAAAAGGCGAGCAGTTTGACGCCCATCAATTTGTCCAGCAAGCCATCCAGCAAGGCGCCACGGGAGTTTTAGTCCACGAGATCAGTGCTGAACTAGCGGCTTTGAAGTCACAAGTGACGATCATTAAAGTCGAAGACACTTTAACGGCGCTGCAAGATTTAGCCAAAGCTATTCGTAGAAAATTAAATACAAAAGTGATTGCGCTGACGGGTTCGAATGGAAAAACCACCACGAAAGAATTCACCGCAGCGATTTTAGAAACGCAACTTAAAGTTCATTACAGTAAAGGGTCTTTTAACAATCACTGGGGGCTGCCATTTTCTTTGCTGGATTTGGAAGCCGAGCATGAAGTGGTTGTACTTGAAATGGGCATGAATCACGCCAATGAAATCACGCGCCTCGTGGAGATTGCTGAACCTGACATTGTGGTTTGCACTACGGTGGGAACAGCCCATATAGAACATTTCGGAAGCCAAATGGGGATTGCCAAAGCGAAGGAAGAAATTTATGAATTTTCGCCCCCTTTGGCGACACGAGTTTACAATATTGATGACCCATTGACGCGTAAAATGTGGGACCGTGGACAATCTCGCTTTCATGAAGCAACGATTTTAACTTTTTCAAATCAAGATCCAAAGGCGGATTTATTTTTGCAATTTGTTTCGATGTCGCTGACAGAGCTGACTGTAAAAGGTCATATTCTGGGAGTTGAGGGTCAGGCAAAAATTCCTGTGTTTGGTCGACAGAACTTGGTGAATCTGGCGGCGGCCGCAACCTTGGCGTTAGCTGCTGGCTTAGAAGCTAAAGAAATTTGGCCGGCTTTGAAAAAATGTCGCACCAACTGGGGTCGCAATCAGTTGCTGCAATTAAAATCCGGGGCGGAAATGATTTTTGATGGATACAACGCCAATCCAGACAGTATGAAAGCCCTGATTGAAAACGTTAAGAACGTTCAAATTAAAGGCCGAAAAATTGGCGTCTTTGGTCAGATGTTAGAGCTTGGGGATTTTTCTGCGGGCTTTCATCAAGAGATTGCTGAAGTTATCGGACAAGCTGGCTTTGATTCAATTTATTTTATTGGAGCTGATGCGGAAGCATTTCGTCGCGGTCTTGGGAATGTCGCAAATAATAGTAAGCATTCAATTTGGCCCGAATTTAGAGCAGAAATGTCCGACGAGCTGACTCACGAGGCAAAGCACGGTGACTTGGTGGTGGTCAAAGGCTCGCGGGGAATGAAACTTGAACGATTCGTCCTGCCTTGCCAACCCGAAGGCTTTACTTTAAAAAAAGAATAATAAAATCATATACTTATCAATATGTTCTTGATTTCCACAAAGGCTTTATGATACTTCATCAAGCCTGATGTTATACCAATGGCTTTACTCGCTCTCGTCTGAATATTCTGCTTTCAATGTCTTTCGTTATATCACGGTAAGAACTTTCATTTCATTTTTCACAGCCTTTTCGCTGTGCTTGATTTGGGGTCCTTATTTTATTCAGCGACTTCGTGAAAAACATTTCGGCCAAGCCATCCGTGAAGATGGTCCGGAAACTCATAAAAAGAAATCGGGCACGCCCACAATGGGTGGTGGGCTTATTTTGATGAGTACGCTGATCCCTTGCTTGATGTGGATTGATATTGGTAATCCCTTAGTATGGGCCGTGCTTTTTATCACCTGGGGTTTTGGTGGTATTGGGTATATCGATGACTATTTAAAGGTCAGCAAAAAAAACACGAAAGGCCTTTCGGGAAAACTACGTTTAGCCGGCGAATTTTTAATTTCTGGTTTGGCTGTTTTATTTTTGATTCACTATCACGATCTTTCAACCGTCGTCAGTCTTCCGTTCGTAAAATCGGTGTCGTTTGATCTTGGTTTGGGCTACGTAGTTTTCGCAAGCCTTGTGGTTGTGGGTACTGCCAACGCGGTCAATTTAACTGACGGCCTTGATGGGTTGGCGATTGTTCCTGTGATGATTTCTGCAGCTACTTTAGGGCTATTCGCCTACATCACGGGACACTTAGGAATTGCCACCTATTTGCAAATTCCGCATGTCAGTGGAGCTGGAGAATTAGCTCCTGTTGCAGCCGCCATCGTTGCCGCTAGTCTTGGCTTTTTATGGTTCAACTCTTATCCCGCGCAAGTTTTCATGGGCGATGTTGGATCTTTAAGTTTGGGCGGATTTTTAGGTGCTATGGCGGTGCTCACGCACAATGAACTTTTAATGATTCTATTGGGTGGGGTTTTTGTTGTCGAAGCTTTAAGTGTGATCTCGCAAGTGATCTCATTTAAACTGACGGGCAAAAGAATTTTTAAGATGGCGCCGATTCATCATCATTTTGAACTTAAAGGTATGACAGAGACAAAAATCATTGTGCGATTTTGGATCATTTCGATTCTTCTTGCTGTTTTAAGTTTAGCGACTTTGAAATTGAGGTAACGTATGTGGAAAGAATTAAGTGATTTAAAAGATAAAAGAGTTCTGATTGTCGGCTTGGGGAAAACCGGAGTGTCTTTAGCTCATTTTCTGACGGAAAACGGCGCGCTGGTCACAGTCTCTGATCATAAATCAAAACCAGAGTTGTCAGTTCCATTGGAGCAGTTAGATGGCTTGAATATTAAATATGAATTGGGTTCTCACAGTCCAAAAACTTTTTTGGTGCAAGATCTTGTTATTTTAAGCCCCGGAGTTCCGTCGAATTTGAAAATTTTTGATTACGCAAGATCTCAGGGTGTAAAAATCACCGGCGAGTTCGAGTTCGCAGCGGGCTTTATTAAAGAACCGATCATTGGTTTAACTGGGACCAATGGAAAAACCACCGTCGCTCGGTTGATCGAAGCGATGTTGAACCAGTCAGATATTAAAGCCTGGGTGGGTGGAGCTAACGAAAGACCTTTGACGGATTATTTACGTTTCAAGGAGTCCGCCAAAGTTGTGATCGCGGAAGTTTCCAGTTTTATGTTAGAACATTGTGATAGTTTCAGCCCGTTGAATATTGTGTTTACAAATTTAGCTGAAAACCATTTGGATCGCTACAGATCTATGGAAGAGTACGTGAATGCCAAGCGTAGAATTTTTAAAAACACCGTGCAGGGAACAACTTCAGTCTTAAATGCCGATGATAATGCGGTGGTGGAATTAGCTCGTGATCCATCGGTTCAACGCGGAAGAATTTTTTACTTCTCCAGGAAAGCCGCTTTAGAGCCGCAAATTATGAATATTGGTGGCGCCGTTAATATCGGCCAAGAAATCCGGGTTCGAACGGGTCCTGATATCGAAACATTCAATGTTGCTAAAGTAAGAATGCGCGGACGTCATAACATTGAAAATATCATGGCAGCGATCTTGGCAGCCCGCGAGCACGGCGCTAAACACGATGCGATTCAGTCCGTGATCGATAATTTTAGAAATATTCCTCATCGCATTGAGTATGTTCTTAAAGCCGGTGGAGTGCAGTTTTTCAATGACTCGAAAGCCACGAATGTGCATGCCATGATGCGGGCTTTAGATACCTTTGATGAAAACATTATCCTTATTGCTGGCGGAAAAGACACCAATCTTAATTTCGAACCCTTGCGAAATATGGTGAAGAAAAAAGTGAAAACTTTGATCTTAGTCGGCGAAGCCAAAGAGCGTATCAATCGCGACCTCGGTGACTTCAGCGAAACCTTTTTGATCGGGACCTTTGAAGAGGCTGTCTTGATTGCTTACCAAAAGTCTAGGATCGGGGACATCATTTTGCTCTCTCCGGGCTGTTCAAGCTTCGATATGTTTGACAGTTTTGAGGAGAGAGGCGACTATTTTAAGGAAATCGTTAGGAAATTCTGAGATCATAAATAAGAATCCTATTTCGCTGTTTATTTAAGATGTTTTTCTAAGTGTCTGTTCCAAGGAGGGAGCCGTGACTGCAAGATTATCCTCGTTATCGACTATCTGTGGGCTATTGCTTCCTGTTTTTATTATTGGCTGCGGAAGTGCTCAGAAAAAAAAATTAGAACTGCGTGAAAAACTAGCGGCCTCGTCTGGCATGTACTGCGAATTTATCAGTGGTGATGTTCATAGTGACATTGATGTTGAGTTAAATATGCAGATGGCCCGTCGCTGTGAGCCCACGAAGCCCTTGTCGATCACTAACTATAAAAATTCGTCTGAAAATTACGGCGTGATTTATTGCTGCAGTATTAAAAAAGAAGAGTCAAAAAAAGAAGACAGTAAGATGGCACCGCACTCTGTAGCGCCAACAGCCCCGGCGACGGCAGCAAAAAATAATGCGAATGAATTAGATCTAAGTGATGATCCAGCAGATATTCCTGCCGATAAAAAATCTGACAAGCCTGCTTTGCCATCCAAAACAAATCCTGCAACTTTAAATAACCCTGCAGCGCCTGCAACAAAGCCAGCGCCGGCCGCTTCAAAGCCGGCAGCAGCGGCAGCCCAGCCGCAAGCCAAGCCGTCAAGCCCGCCGCCAGCCAACAGCTCCGCTAATTCGACGCCGCAAAATCCGGCAAAGAGCCCCAGCAAAACCCCTGACACGCCTGAAACTGATATTCTTGGCGAGTAAGTAGAGTCATGCTTCGTTACCTTTCTAGTGGATTATTACTGACCGTTATTGCACTTTTTGGGATTGGCTTAGTTCAGGTTTATAGCTCTAGCTATATTTTTGCGATCGAATCTTATGGCGATGCTTTGTATTTTTTTAAAAGACAAATTATTTTCACCGTCGTCGCCTTAGTCGCTTTATTTGTCTGCATTCACGTGCCTTGGCGCTGGGTCGAACGAGTCGGCTGGATGCTTTGGCCTCTGGGTGGCATTTTAGTTGCGATGACTTTTGTTCCAGGGCTTGGTGTTCGCGTGGGCGGCGCTTTACGGTGGCTACAAACCCCTTTAGGAATTCGTCTAGAGCCGGCTGAGATTTTAAAATTTTCATTCACGCTTCTGGCCGCTAGCTTGATGGTGGGAAGACGAAGCACGATCCGTCGGACACCTTGGTGGTTGCTGGCCATTATTTGTGTTTTGCCGTTTATTCTTTTATTAAAACAGCCCGATTTTGGTAGTTTTGCAATTATGATTTTAGTGGGTGTTGGGTTGCTTTTTGCCTTTGGCCTTTCTTGGAAATACATGGGAACAGCAATGGCCATTATTCTTCCCGCTTTTTACTTTTTAGTGATGGCAGTGCCTTATCGTCGGGCCCGGGTCATGACATTTCTAGATCCTTGGGCCGACCCCGAGCAAAAGGGATTTCAAGTGATTCAAAGTCTTCTTAGTTTTCACTCTGGAAGTTTATTTGGTGTGGGAATGGGGCAAGGACAAGGTAAGTTATTTTTTCTGCCAGAGGCTCATACGGATTTCACATTGGCAGTTTTTGGTGAAGAAATGGGCTTTCTGGGTGTTTTCTTTTTACTCAGTCTGTATGGATTTTTAATTTACAGTGGATTTCGCATTGCGATCAAAGCCCATGATCCTTTTAAAAGAGCTGTGGCTTTGGGACTTTCAATGACGTTTGCGCTTTCAGTCTTTATCAATACAGGTGTCGGCTTGGGACTTCTTCCCACCAAAGGTTTAACTTTGCCATTTTTAAGCTATGGTGGAAGTTCTTTAGTTTGTGTGGCTGCGATCTTTGGAGTCTTGATTAATATTGAAAAATCCCTGCAAGACGATACATTAAGCACTAAGCTTAAACGCAATCGGTAATCCATGAAAAAAAAGACAGTGATGATAGCAGGTGGTGGTACGGGGGGGCATATTTATCCCGCCGTTGCTATCGCGCGGGCTTTATTGGAAATGGATCCGACTTTAGATATTCAATTTGTTGGAAGCCCCGGTGGTTTAGAAACAAAAATTATTCCCAAAGAGGGTTTTCCATTGCATTTGATTCGCGTCGGAAAGTTGAATCAAAGCGGTGGTCTTTTTGGAAAATTAAAAACTTTAGCAAGAATCCCAGTCGCTTTGTTGCAATCGATGTCCCTTCTTTTTGAGGTCAAACCACAAATTGTGTTGGGCGTCGGCGGTTATGCTTCGGGGCCGTTTGTTTTGATGGCGTCTCTGCTGGGATTTAAGACGGCCATTTGGGAGCCCAATGCACATCCAGGTTTGACGAATCGTTGGCTGTCTTTTTTTGTACGCCGAAGTTTAGTGGTTTTTGAAGAAGCCGGAAAAATGCTGAAAAGTAAGGACATTTTGCAAATCGGTCTTCCCGTTCGTAAAGAAGTCGAAGAGATGATTGCAAGTCCTCACAGCGATGAAAAGTTTCATTTACTGATCTTTGGCGGCAGCCAGGGGGCCCGAGCCATTAATAAAGTCGTGCAGGAAACTTTGCTGAAGTACGCCCAAGAATTAAAAGATGTTGAAGTGGTCCACCAAACGGGCTCCTTTGATGTCGCGGCTGTAAAAAAATCTTATGAAAATCTAAAATCTTTCCAAGCCTACGAATATTTATATGGGATGGAAAAATATTATCAATGGGCCGATCTTGTTATCTGTCGATCGGGGGCCAGCACCGTGGCAGAGCTTGCCGCTTGCGGCAAACCAGCCGTTTTAATTCCTTTGCCAACGGCGGCGGATAATCATCAGTTGAAAAACGCCCAAAGTTTGGTGGATCATAAAGCTGGAATTTTGCTAGAACAAAAAGATTTAACTCCAGAAAGTTTGGTGCAGCAAATTTTAAGACTTCGAAATAATAAGAAAGACCTTGAACTGATGACTTTGAATTTAAAAAAGTTTTATAAGCCTAAAGCCGCGCACCGAATTGCTGAATATCTGCTGAATGTCGGACAGGCCGTATGAAATTAGCTAAAGCTAAATTTCATTTTATCGGCATTGGTGGAATTGGCATGTGTGGTTTGGCCGAAGTCCTGCATAATATGGGTGCCAGGGTGACAGGCAGTGACCTTTCTGAAAATGCCAACACAGCTCATTTAAAAGATATTGGAATAAAAACTTATAAAGGTCATAGCGCAGATCATGTTGGTGACGCGGACGTCGTCGTCTACTCAAGCGCTGTTCAATTTGGAAATCCTGAAATTGCCGAAGCCCGAAGCCGAGAAATTCCTTTGATTCCCAGAGCTGAAGCTTTGGCAGAAATTATGCGGCTCCAGCGCGGGATTGCGGTCGCTGGAACACATGGAAAAACCACAACGACCAGCATGGTTGCATCGATCTTACTGGCCGCAAACTCTAGTCCCACCATCGTTGTCGGTGGGCGTTTTGCAGCGATCAAATCCTCAGCCCAACTGGGCCAAGGGGAATGGCTTGTGGCCGAAGCCGATGAAAGCGATGGAAGCTTTAATCGCCTGAGTCCTGAAATCGCGATCATTACAAATATTGATTCAGATCATATGGACTATTATAAAAGTTTTGATAATTTAATAAAAGCGTTCAGTGATTTTGCTTTGCGGCTGCCCTTTTACGGAGCTTGCGTTGCTTGCGGTGATGATCCCCATGTTAGAAAAGCTTTAGAGAATTATCCAAAACGAGTTTACTATTATGGCTTCCAGGCAAAAAATGATTTCGTTTTAAAAGGCAGTAATAGTCATTACGAAATTCAAAAAATGGACCGGCAGAAGCAAAGCTTACAAAAGTGGTCCGAAATTGATTTAAAAATTCCAGGAAAACATAATGCTTTGAATGCCACGGCGGCTTTTATAACAGGTTGGGTGGCTGGCTATTCGCTGGATGTCTGCCAAAAAGGCATCGCTTCATTTGAAGGAGTCGATCGACGTTTTCAGTTCAAAGGTGAAAAAAATGGCATCCGTGTTTACGATGATTATGGTCATCATCCAACAGAGGTCTCGGCCGTTTTGGATGCTTTTAAAGAAAAATATCCGCAAAATCGCCTGGTGGTTTACTTTCAGCCGCATCGGTTCTCTAGAACGCAAAGCTGTTGGCTGGAATTCACAAAATGTTTTCAGCAAGCTGATTACTTATTGATCACCGATATTTATCCGGCTGGAGAATCTTCGATCCCAGGAATCACCTCGAAAAAATTAGTGGAAGAAATTAAACACGGGCAGAAATTTTATTTGCCAAAAAGCGAGCAACAAGCCGATCAGGTTTTGGCTCAGTTAAAAAAAGGCGATGTGCTTGTTACTTTGGGTGCTGGCGATGGCTGGAAGCTTGGCCTTGAAATTTTAAAGAAGCTTTGATGGATATTCAAACTCAAGTTCGATTAGCAAACTATACATCTTGGCAAATCGGCGGCCTTGCCCAATATTTTTGTACGCCTAAAAATTTAGAAGAAATTAAAGAGGCCGTCAGCGAAGCCAAAAGAAATTCTTGGCCCCTCACGATTCTTGGCGGTGGCAGTAATGTTTTAATATCAGACGATGGCATTGACGGACTAGTTGTGTGTTTGAAAAACTTCACTGGCGTAACGACAGCGATGGAGAATCAAAATTTAGTCATTGAAGCCTTGAGTGGCACGTCGAAATCCGAACTTTTAAAAGTCTTTTTAAAAAATAAATTAGCGCCGGCTTTATTTTTAGCAGGTTTGCCAGGCGATGTGGGTGGCGGTGTTGTGATGAACGCCGGTGTCAGTGAGGCCATGCAGCCCCGTGAATTTGGTGAATTGGTGGAATGGCTTGAAGTTCTACGGTTAGATACATTAAAAGTGGATCGAATTTTACAAAAAGATATTCAGTGGAGTTACCGGCATTCAACGGGATGGCAGCCGGGGCTTGTCGTTAAGGTTCGGATGAAATGGCCCGTCCAGGTGCAGGATGATATTTTGGCTCAAGTTAAAGCGGCTAATTTGAGTCGACTGAGTAAGCAACCCCTCGATCTTCCCAGTTGTGGATCGGTTTTCGTGAATCCTCCAGGTCACAAGGC
>JAYWEQ010000183.1:0-3465 GCA_043779185.1 Pseudobdellovibrionaceae bacterium | reverse complement strand
TTTGGTTAAGTGGCCTCAGTACCACTTTGGTCATGAAGCCGTCACGGCGGGTTCAAGGACCTCTCCAGGATTAAACCAATTCGATCCTATTGAGATTTGGTTTTGTTCATAAGAAAGCCAAAAACTCTGTAATCTCTTTTAATTTTAATCTTGAAAATGAACTTATTTTATTGATGCAGCAACTTGCAAGTAGGACTTACTATCCTCTTCCCTATTTCCAGTTTGAGGTTAAAGAGCCGAAGCTCAGGAAAATTTGCAGTTCTGATTTTAGAGACAGAGTCGTGCATCATGCCGTTTGTAATTTAATGGAGCCCATATTTGAAAGTAAATCTATTCTCGATAGCTATGCTTGCCGTGTTGGAAAGGGTTCACATTTAGCTGTTTCAAGATGTCAGGAATTTACCAGAAAATTTCCCTATTATCTAAAGTGTGACATTAAAAAGTTTTTTGAAAGTATCGATCACTTGGTTTTAAAAAATATTTTAAGAAAAAGTTTTAAAGACAATGACTTGCTCTGGTTGCTTGATCTTATCATTGATCACAAGGTCCCCGGAAATATTGACGGAAAAGGAATGCCGATTGGAAACCTGACAAGTCAGCACTTTGCAAATCTGTATTTAGGTGAACTGGATCATTTCATCAAGGACCGACTGGGGATTAAAGGATATGTCCGATATATGGATGACTTTATTTGTTTTGCAGACAGCAAAAAAGAACTTTGGGATTTGCTTTCAAAAATTGATCGGTTTGTTATTAAAAATTTGAATTTGGAATTAAAAGAGACGGTGACCCAAATAGCGCCCGTATCTGAAGGCATTCCATTTCTAGGATTTAGAGTGTTCCCCCAAATTATTCGAATTAAAAGGGAAAACTTATCTCGCATGAAAAATAAAATTAGAACGCGCGAGCGCCAGTACAAAAGTGGACAGCTGTCTGAGCGGGATTTGATAAACTCTGTCGGAAGTATTGTAGCCCATGTTAAACATGTAAACTCATTATCGATCAGGAGGAATATTTTTCGAGATTCATTAAAGATGGTGTAATGGCCAATTTTACGGGCTCTAACCGCGTCATACGTGGCGGTAGTTGGAACAACAATGCGCAGAACTTGCGTTCCGGGAATCGCAACAACAACGGGCCTGGGAATCGTAACAACAATGTGGGTTTCCGCCTCGTGAGCACATCGCACATATCGGCCAGAAGATGTCGTTTAAGGATTACATCTGCGTTGCCAAGGCTATGTCCAGGTCATTATTCCAGCGCTGACACTTTTGGTGTCAGACAAATATCGCTGAAAAGCGGCGTCTGGTAGATTTTATATCGAAGGCCGCCGCTTTGTTTTTATTTATGCAAAGCAAAAAATGAAGAATTAAAAAAAATCTTTGGCTTACGCCAAAAGAATTTGAGGACTCAGGCCGCGCTTACAGCGGGCCTTCGTTTTTCCTCAAATTCATCCGGACAAGAGTAAAAGGTAAAAAGTGCCAAGGGCTACTTATGAGTCCTCACGAGGCGGAACCCCACATCGTAGCCGGCATAACCAGGCGAGTAGCGGTTCCGAAAACCCGAACGCAAGTACTGCGCAAAGTTGAACCAACTACCGCCACGGAAGACGCGGTAAGAGCCCGATGATACACCCACAGGATCTGTCTGCCGAGATGTTGGATATTTATCAGCATACCAGTCAGACACCCACTGCCATACGTTTCCATGAGCATCATAAAGACCCCAAGGATTTGCTGGCTTAGAACCTACCGCATGACTTTGGCCTCCAGAGTTTTCAGAAAACCAAGCGTAATCGCCAATGCGATCAGCATCATTGCCGTACCAGTAAGCCGTTTGAGAACCCGCGCGAGCCGAATATTCCCACTCCGCCTCTGTTGGAAGTCTGTATGAATAATCTGCATCTGTTGAATTCAATTTACTAATAAAGTCCTGAGCATCATTCCACGACACATTTTCAACAGGATTATTTGGACAAAGTGCAGCTCCGTTGATTTCAACGAAATCATTTGAGCAATAGTTTCTGTTCTTAAAGCTTGATGGATTATAACCCATCGCCAAAAAATACTGAGCTTGCGTCACGACAGTTGTTTGAATGTCAAAATCTCGTGAAATCGTTACGTCATGCAATGTCTCATCACTATATCTATCTTTTTCAGACGATGGACTTCCCATTTGAAAAGAACCCGCACTTATTTTAACAAAGTCCGCCGATAACCCAGGCGTTTTGATATAGCTTCTTAAAATATTAAATTCAAAAGTCCGCTTATCTTTTGAAAAAATAAACTGTTGAAGCGTCGCTTGACCAATAATTTGATCTACAACCCTGTCAATTTGCCCATTAATTTGAGCCGCATCTTTCATGGTTTTTAATTTATCCAGGATCCCAGGCTCAGCATTATCTGCACCGTATCTAGCGATAAAATCTTGAGCCCGCTTAATTGCCTTATCTAGCTCCGCCGGATCAATTGGTTTTTGTTTTTTATAAACTTCAATTTTTTTCTTCATATCGTCAGCATAATCGCCCGGCACATTGAGGGCGGCTTTCAGTCTTCGTTTAAACTCATGAGTCGGAACTTTAACGACATTTGTTCCGGCTTTTGTCTGACAATCACTTCTTTGGCTTAAAACAGTATTGTCTTCGCATTGTTGAATAACGATTTGATTTCCATTTTTATAAAATAAAATGACCTCACCATTTGGTCCTACAATCCCAGCGTCCAGATCCCCGGCTAATTTGCGAGCTGTTGGATTTGTTGTCATTGCCGATGAATCAGCACCCTCGGTTTTTGGACTGACGTGAGTACACCCAAGCCATCCTGCTGAAACGCACGCCCCCAAAATAAATAAAAAATATTTTCTCATGTAATTTTTCCTTTCTTTTCTACTTTAACTAAATCGGTTTCCTACATGATAAAGTTTAATGGTTAAAATGGACAGGTCAACAATACTTAGGTCGGGTTTTTAAGAGGGGATAGTTGCGTTTAAGAAAACATGCCGTTTCACCGAAAAATAGACTGATGAAGTCGGTCAAGGCCCTTTACATTTTTGTATTTTTTTTTGGAAGCCCCACATGGGCTTCCAAATACGCTGTTGTGATTGCTGGAGCTTCCAAAAACGTAGAGTCTAGTCAGCAGGAGTTTGCCCGAGTCACTGCCGCATCCAGCATTGGCTTAGCAAACAAAGGTTATGAAGTCACAACTCTGTTTGGCTCCGAAGGAAGGAGCCAGGAACAACAGAAATACCTGTCCGATTACGAAAAAATTGGCTCCCTTTCCGGCACAAAAGGCAGTGCCACAGTTTCAACAATCGACAGCACTTTCGAATCTATAGCCAGCAAAATTAAGGCCGGAGATTCTGTTGAAATTCTTATCTCTGCCCATGGCTCAGATACCTGCGGTGAACTTGGCAAGATTGTTAAGAATGACGTAGGCTCTGGATGCCAGCACACATTCACAGTCTTTG
>JAYWEQ010000182.1:0-5125 GCA_043779185.1 Pseudobdellovibrionaceae bacterium | reverse complement strand
GGCCAAGCTTACCTGAAAACCTACGTTTACTTTGCCGGACCCATAACCTTTTAGCGGCTGAACAGATGGGCTTGCATTAGGACACCACAATTCCAATGTTTCCTTCCATCCCCACAAATTCCAGAAAGAGCGGCCGCCCTGTCTAAGGATTTGACAGTGCGCGCGCAATGTCGCTTTGCCTTGATTGCGCAGCGCTGGGGTCGTTTAAAAGCGTCAAGGAGGTGTCTCAATTCTGGAATGGAATCTGCAATACATTCGTTTGATGAAAAAACTAATGGTTCGATACACATTAATGACAGCGATTTCTTTTGGTCTTCTTGCCTGCGGTAAAGGTTTCGAGGCTGCAACCTTTAAAGCGCCGCCAGCCAATCCGATCGATCTTAAAACTCGAAATGTTGGCGATCCCGCCGATCCAAAGGCTGCGAATGCCTTCAGTCTTGATACTGGTAAAGTGAGTAAGCATACGATCGTTTATACGGATCAAGTTCATGAAGTTCCTTCAGCCTATTCAGAAATTAAAGGTCGCTTGCAGGTCAGCCAATTCAAGTTTCAGTTTGATGAAAAAACCCGTGATCTGACGATTCTCGGCGACCTTAATGTCGGTGCTTCAGCCGAAGGCAAGCCTTTGGCTTTTTCAATGCACGGAAAAATGCTTCCGCAAAAGTCGACCTATATGAAGGTCACAGACGAGAAGTCGCCGCTGCTAAACTTGTTGGCCGCCAAGGTCACTTGTGTGACGGAAGATTGCAAAGATTTTTTAGTCGACTTCGCTTACAAAGTTGAAGCAGAAAAATCTTTTTATGTCGTCCGAGTCAATAATATCACGCCGAAGCCTGAAGTGATTGAGGACTTCCCGACGAAAGAAACTTCGCCAAAGAGTGAACCGGTTCAAGGGCAGGAGACAACAAAAGCACCTGCAAAGTCTGCAACGGCAGCACCGGCTCCGGAACCCTTGAAGCCAGCTGTTAAGACTCAACCGGCCTTAAAAGCAAAGCCTCTAGTCACTTCAAAACCTGCAACGACCACAAAGCCAGTCGTCGCACCAAAGGCCCCTGTGGCGCCGGTTAAAAGTAAAACGCCTGTTATTAGTAAGTCCACGGGCCTGGTAGCTTGGTTTAAAGACTTAACAACTTCGAAGCCGACAATCGATCGAAGCCAAAAACCAAGTCCACAATTAAACACAGGTCGAATTCGGAAAGCGAATGAGCCAAGAAAAGATACGCAAACAAAGCCGATTCGAAAAGCGGATCCAGTGGCGGTCAAGCCTGCCGATCAAAAGCCCGTTGTTGTGGCGGCAGCAAAGCCTTCAACGCCGCCTGAAGTGAAAGCTCCAACAATCTCTGTAGAAGAAGAATCCGGTAGCAGCGATGAGGCTGTGCTTGAGGATTCTGATGACGTTGCCACCCAGGCTGATTTAGCTGATTCGGATTTGAAACCAATTGATATCGTAGCGATGTTTCCTGAGCTGAAAGAAGAAAAAGACAAGGCTGATAAAAATTTGGCTGATCAACGTGCCAAAGAAGGCACGTCTTTGCCGCCCGAAATGAATCCTTCCGCATTTTTAAAATCCTTAGGTGGAAATAAAAATCTTTCTCCTTCTGTGCAGCAAGTGTTAGCATCGATCCCCGCCGGTTTAAACCAGGCCGTGCAGGTTGTGCAGGTGACGGGTAGAAAAAAAGTCATTCAGCGCAGATTGCAAAATAGTGTGAATTTAGTCCCTTTGGTGGCTCAGTTGGATCCCCATTCAGGACTTCGAATTTTGCATCCTGAGCAAAATAATTTTTGGGGTACAAGCGAGCTTGTTTCTACGGTCTTGCGGATTGGACAATGGGTTTTAGATAATGTCGGAGATGTCCAGCTTGATGTGGCCGATCTTTCTGATCAGAATGGTGGATTGCAAGTTCATAAGGGCACTCATATCCGAACTCATCGAAGTCACCAACATGGTGTTGATGTGGATTTGGGCTATGTGATCGCAAAAAATAATGAAGTGGGTCGCATGCGAGTTCCCTTGTTGAAATCAGATGATTTCTTGATTGATAAGCAATGGGAATTATTTCGAGAGCTTTTTAAAGAAGATATCGCTCAGCAAATTTACGTCAGTGCCCCTGTGAAGCGCGCCCTGTGCCAACATCTTAAGCAGACCCACGAGCTTCAGGATCCTCAAATTGTTCAGTATTCAAATCGAATTGCCGTTGTGGCTGGCCATGAAAACCATTTCCACTTACGCATTAAGTGTGGCCCCGGACAGACATTGTGTGGTCCCGCCTTGGCAATCCGACCCTCTCCTTGTCGCTAAAATTAAACCGATCGATAAAATCTCTCTAAAGTTAATCAGCTGCGTCAGCCGCTGACTCGTAGGGATGCGGATGTTACGCCTAAAGGAACGCTCATCTGAGGAGTTTCCATGACGGTTCGCCCCCTGTCTGATCTTGCCACTTTAGTCAGCCTTAGCAAACGCCGCGGCTTCGTTTTTCAGAGCAGCGAGGTTTACGGTGGATTGGGCAGTTGTTGGGACTATGGGCCGCTAGGTTCCTTGATGAAGCTGAATGTGAAAAAGGCCTGGTGGCAAGCCATGACCCGCAGAAACGATATTGTTGGCATTGATGCGGCGATTTTAATGCATCCTACAGTTTGGAAAGCCTCGGGCCATGTGGATGGCTTTTCGGATCCTTTAGTCGACTGCAAGGATTGTAAAACACGATTTCGTTCTGATAACACAGAGTCGTATTTGAAGCATCAAAAGTGCCCCCAATGTGGATCTAAAAATCTTTCAGAGCCTCGGCAATTTAATTTAATGTTTAAAACTCATATGGGTCCTGTCGAAGATACCGGGTCGGTGGTCTATTTACGTCCCGAAACGGCGCAGGGAATTTTTGTCAATTTCTTGAACTGTCAGCAGAGCGCCCGAAAAAAAATTCCCTTTGGGATTGCACAGATTGGAAAATCTTTCCGTAATGAAATCACACCGGGCAATTTTATTTTTAGAACTCGTGAGTTCGAACAAATGGAAATGCAGTATTTTGTAAAACCGGGAAGCGATGATCAGTATTTCGATTCTTGGAAAGAAACCCGTTGGAATTTTTATTTGCGCTACGGAATTAAAAAAGAAAATTTGGAATTTAAACCGCACGGCCCGACAGAGCTTGCTCATTACGCGAAAGCGGCGGTGGATGTTCAGTATAAATTCCCCATGGGCTTTAGTGAATTAGAAGGCATCCATAATCGTGGGGCTTTTGATTTGACTCAGCATATGCAATTTTCTGGAAAATCTTTAGAGTATTTTGATGAAGCCAATAAAGAAAAATACATCCCCTTTGTGATTGAAACAGCGGTCGGATGTGATCGATTGTTTTTGGCCTTTATGTGTGATGCTTACCGCGAAGAAGTCACCGTCGATGAAAAAGGCCAAGAAGATGTGCGCATTGTTTTGGGTCTGCACCCTGAAATTGCGCCGATCAAAGTGGCGATTCTCCCTTTAAGTAAAAAAGAGGAACTTTCTGGCGTGGCCATGAAACTGCGGGATGAATTATCTTTGGATTTAGATGTTGATTATGATGAAACGGGCTCGATCGGAAAAAGGTATCGTCGGCAGGATGAGACTGGCACACCTTTTTGTGTGACGGTGGATTTTGACACTTTGAATGACCAAGCGGTCACCGTTCGCCATCGCGATTCAATGAAGCAAGAGCGTGTTCCGTTAGCAGGTCTTAGTTCTTATTTAGCAGGGCGATTGAAACAGTTTTAAACCTTTATCGAGGGGGACATCCGTGAATCAACAGACCACAGAAAAAAATGTGAGCCAGAAAACACCTGTTCCCGACAAGTTTGTTTATTTTTTCGCAGCCGGTGAAAGCGAAGGCAACGCCGCGATGAAAAATATCCTGGGTGGAAAAGGGGCTAACCTTGCCGAAATGACGGCCTTGGGATTGCCAGTGCCTCCAGGGTTCACAATTTCAACTGAGATCTGTACTCACTTTAACGAGTGCGGCGGAAAATTGCCGGAATGGGTTCGCCCAAATGTTCTTGAGTCTTTAAAGCGGGTCGAGAAAAAAATCGGAAAAAAATTTGGTGATGCGACCAATCCTTTACTGGTCAGTGTTAGGTCAGGGGCGCGAGCTTCGATGCCCGGCATGATGGATACGATTTTGAATCTAGGTTTGAATGACCAAACCGTTGAGGGTTTGGCAAAAGCCAGCGACAATCCTCGGTTTGCCTGGGATTCTTACCGACGATTTATTCAAATGTATTCAGATGTTGTGATGGGCATGAATTCTTCTTTGTTAGAAGTGACCATGGAAGATTTAAAAGATGAAAAAGGTTACCATCTTGACACCGATTTAAAAGTCGAAGATTTGCAGACCTTAGTTAAAAAATTTAAAATCCTCATTCAGCAAATGACTCAGCAAAATTTTCCGGACGATCCCATGGAGCAATTATGGGGGGCGGTCAGTGCTGTGTTTAAATCTTGGAATACGCCTAGATCGATCACTTATCGCGAGCTGCATGATATTCCTGCGGCCTGGGGTACGGCCGTGAATATTCAATCGATGGTCTTTGGTAACATGGGCGATGATTCGGCGACGGGAGTGGCCTTCACTCGTGATCCAAGCACAGGGGCCAAAAAATTCTACGGTGAATATCTGGTGAATGCGCAAGGCGAAGATGTTGTGGCGGGCATTCGCACTCCACAATATTTGACCAAAGAAGCAGCGCTTGTGGTGCCTGGGCAAAAGTCTTTGGAAGAAGTGATGCCAGGTCCTTTTAACGAGCTTGTAAAAATATATAAAAAATTAGAAACCCACTACCGCGATATGCAAGATATCGAATTTACCATTGAGCGCGGTGTTTTGTGGATGCTGCAAACTCGGAACGGAAAACGAACCGCGCCTGCCGCGCTAAAAATTGCTTGTGATATGCTGGATGAGAAAATGATTTCTGAAGAAGAGGCCATTTTGCGAATTGATCCTTCGTCGCTGGATCAACTGCTGCACCCGACGTTAGATCCAAAAGCACAAAAAACTTTATTAGCCAAAGGTTTGCCGGCATCGCCCGGGGGCGTCTTTGGTCAAATCGTTTTTTCTTCGGAAGAAGCTGTCGAATGGAAAGAAAAAGGCCATAAGGT
>JAYWEQ010000181.1:0-6286 GCA_043779185.1 Pseudobdellovibrionaceae bacterium | reverse complement strand
TAATATCAAAATTAGTCTGATTTCAAGCCTCGCTGATATTCTCTTCAATGGCCCAAATGGAGTCCATTATCTCAACTCAAAAATAACCGATGCTCTCTTCTCCAGCCTTTAAGGTTCGCGCACTGCTGATCATTGGGATCCATTAAAAGAACAAGAAATTAGAGTTTTTTTATATCTTTTGGCGCACCTCCAGAATACACCTTTTCTCATTAGAATTCGTCGATATTTATTTGAGTCGTTGAGATTCAAATTTGAACGGAAGGGTCTGTGGTAAATAAAATGGCAAATAAAAAATCATATTTTTCAATGTGTCTCGGCACGGCAATAGTCTTATTAATTTCGTTCAATACAAAAGCTGAGTTGAAAGATAAAACCGGTCCCGCGCCAAAGCCAGGCGTTGAGAAATTTGAATTTGATTACGAGTTCGGTCGACCCATTCGACCCGATGAGATGACTTACAATATTTATCGAAAACAGCATATGGAGGAAGCGGCAAAAAAGATGAAGCTTCCGATGGAGGCTGTTGGTGATGGCATGGACACTTGGCACTGGTGGGTCGGGGTTGATAACCCAGGATTTTGGAGTGACCTTGCTCGTTTGACCGGGGGAGCTCATAATTATACGAATCTTCGAATAGATCTCTTACGTTTATTAATGATCACTCCTCGCTCTGAACGCTTTAAACAGCTCGGGCTCATTAACGATCCGGATGCAGTAGCTTCAGATCATTTAGATCAGTTTGGTATGAGTCTCGATAAAATGAAAGATGGAACTCTCCAGTGGGATCCCGAAAAGTTTGGTTACTCGAGCGGCGTCATTGGCATTCAGCTTTTTAAAAATGAAAAATTTGATCCAAAAAAATGGTCGGCCGAAGCTTACATTAAAGGCGGATCGTACATTGAGCCACCTTATAGAGTTGGAATGGCTTGCGTTTTTTGTCACGTCAGCTTTAATCCTCTTAATCCTCCTCTGAATCCTGCCGAACCACTTTGGCAAAATTTGACATCTTCTTTTGGCAATCAATATCTGAGAGAAGGAATGGCCTTCGCAAACGGGCAAAAAGAAAACTCGATTATTCGACAATATCTAGAATCTCAGGAGCCTGGGACAAGCGAAACCTCACGGTTCCCAACAGACTCCATTAATAATCCGACAAATATTAATGCCATCTTACGACTTCGTGAGCGCTTAAAAGAAGCCCGTCCCGAGAGTATTACTCCTGCCCAGGCGACTCTCATCAAGTCGATGTATAAAAACGCAGGAATCAGTTTGAATGATATGACGGGTCCTCTTGGAGGAACAGATGACCACCCAACCATTACTGTGCCTCATATCTTGACTGACGGTGCGGACTCGATGGGCGTCGTGATGGCTTCGGTTCGCGTTTACGTCAATGAAGGCCTCATGCATGAAGATTGGTATTCATCTTGGCCGGTCAATATTTTTGATTTGAAGGCAAGTCTCAAACGCCACTTTCAGCCGAAAGAGTTTGATCTGATCGGTAAAGAACGCAAAGACCCCAATAATCCTTGGATGCAAACTGAACGTCGAATGCCAAATATGGCAACTTTTCTCATGTCGTACGATTCTTTCCCTCTTAAAGATGCGAAAGAGGTGCGCGGATCTAATGCAAAAAATGTCAAAGAAGGAGCCGCTTATTTAGTCCAAGACGAGGCGGTGATCAGAGAAGGTAAAACTGTTTTTGCAGAAAACTGCGTCTCTTGTCATAGCAGCAAAAGACCAGAACCTTTTCCGACAAATTTTGAAGAACAAAAGAAGACGTGGAAAGCATTGGTTTTTCAAAAAGATTTTTTAGAAAATAATTATCTTTCTGATGACCAACGTCACTCGGTTCTTGAAATAGGGACGAATGCACTCCGTGCCATGGGAACCAATGCCATGGCAGGTTCGACTTGGGGTCAAATGTCCAGCCAAACCTATAAAGACATGCGAAAGCCGATCATCACATTAGTCGACCACGACAAAAATGGAAAAGACATTCCACTGTATAATCCGCTGACCGCAAAATATGAATTGAAGTGGCAAGGGAATGCAGCATTTTACCGAACCCCAACGCTTGTGAGTATTTGGGCAACAGCTCCTTATTTCCATAACAATTCCCTCGGAAAATATACCGGTGATCCATCTCTTCACGGGCGTATGGAGGCCTATGAAGATGGAATGAGAAAATTATTATGGCCGGAAACACGGGACGGAATAAAATCGATTAAGCGGACAACATCAGTCACTAGTTTGCCAGATGTTTTTCCGGGCCTAAAGAAACATCTGAAGGGCTTTGATGACATGAATCTTGAGATCTTAGAGCTGCCAATTGGGACGCCAGTCAATTTACTTTTAGGCATAAATCCTATTCACGCTCCAAAACTTTTTGCAGCTTATATAAAGGGTGTTCTAGCCGGAAAGCCGCGACGTTACTTTAAAAGTCTTGTCGATCAGCGGCGAGAGGCGGGTATAGAGGCTATTGAAAAAGAATTGTTAAAGCTAAATACCTACCCCGATTTTATCGAAGATCGCGGTCATACTTTCGGGTCGAGCCTGAGCGATCGTCAAAAAAATTCACTCATTGAATACATGAAATACTTTTAACGAAAGAAAGAGACTCTTTATGCTCAAAAATATTCGTCATTTCATTCCGGCAGTCTTGTTTTTGATTTTATCGATCGTCGGCACTTATGCAACGGCAACTGTACACTCGGTCACCATGAAAAGTATAAGTTACGATCCAAAATCCATAACGATCAAACCAGGTGACGAAATCGAATGGATAAATAAATCTTACTCAGAACACTCAGCAACGAGTGAACAATTTGATACCGGCACTGTTGCACCTCAAAAAACTTCAAAGAAGCTCGAATTTAAAAATATAGGAACTTTTTCCTACCATTGTTCCGTTCACGGAAAAACAATGAGTGGACAAGTCGTCGTGTCGAAATGATGAGCTTCGATATGACGTCCTTTTCAAAGGAATTAAACTTGGTTCATTCTAGTCTGCGTGCGGGACTCGAAGAGAATTCACGAACCTACGAATGGCGCATGCAACAGCTGCGTGCACTCAAGCGTCTGCTCGAAGAAAATGATGCCGCTCTCTGCGATGCGATGTGGAAAGACTTGCGGAAAAGCAAATTCGAATGTCAGGCGACTGAGCAGGGAATTGTTCTAGCAGAAATTAAACACACTTTGAAAAATCTCAAAAAATGGATGAAGCCCATTTATGTTTCGACCCCACTTTACAATCAACCTGGTCGAAGTTGGATCGTTCATGAACCCTACGGATTAGCTTTGATCATCGGCGCCTGGAATTATCCAATCAATTTAACCTTAGCCCCTCTTGTCGGAGCTATTGCCGGTGGAAATGGCGCTATCGTGAAGCCATCCGAAATTTCGGCTCATACGGGAGAGCTCCTTGGACAACTGATTCCAAAATATTTAGATCAGAAACTTTTTGCGGTGATTCAAGGTGGAGCAGATCAAACAAATATGTTGCTCGACAAATGTTTTGACACGATCTTTTTTACTGGGAGTGGACCTGTCGGTAAAATAATTTTAAGTAAAGCGGCCACTTTTTTGACTCCGGTCACGCTCGAATTGGGAGGTAAATCACCGGCAGTTATTTTAAATGATGCCGATATTGCTGTGACTGCGCGCCGAATAGCCTGGGGTAAATTTATGAACGCCGGGCAGACTTGCGTTGCACCCGATTACCTTATTGCTCACTCTAAGATCCGAGAGTCGCTCATTTTAGAAATTCAAAAAAGTTTGAGTGAGTTTTTTGGCAGTGATATTTCTAAAAGTCCTGATTACTGCCGAATTATAAACGCAAAAAACTTTGATCGCTTAGCCGGCCTTGCCGAAGGTCAAAAAATTCTTGCGGGAGGAAATCGAGATCGCGATAGCCTTTACATTGCTCCAACTTTATTAGAAGGCGACGCTCAGGCAAAAATTATGCAAGAAGAGATTTTTGGTCCGCTTTTGCCAATTCTTGAAATGGACGACACAAATGACATTATTAAATTTATAAATGCGCGACCAAAACCCTTAGCGCTGTATCTTTTTACAAAAGACCATAAAATGGTTCAACGCTTCTCAAGCTCAACATCTTCAGGTGCGTTGTGTGTAAATGATGTTGTGATTCATATGCCATCACCAGATCTTCCTTTTGGAGGAGTCGGAGCTAGCGGCTCGGGAAATTACCATGGTGAATTTAGTTTCAAGACATTTACTCACGCAAAAGCAATTTTGAAAAAAACATTTTGGCCAGATTTTCCCGTGCGCTATGCGCCCTATTCGGACTTCAAAGCAATGATTCTTCAATGGCTTTTTAAATGAGTCAGAAGCCATCCGCTCATTTTGCATTGGTGCTTCCTGGAGCCGTCGCCCGTGGCGCTTACGAAGCTGGAGTGATCGAGGTTTTAGCAGAACAAGATATCCGAATCGACCGAATCGTTGCGACGAGTTCAGGAGCACTCAATGGGCTCGCATATGCCGTTGGGATAAGGTCCGGTCGCGAAAAAGAAATAGCCGAAAAATTAACAAAATCTTGGATCGACCACGGTGGCTGGCACGATTCATTTAGTTTAAATCCATTAAATTTACTCAGAGGCCAAGGCTTATCAAGTAATGCTGGCCTGTTAAAGCTGATGCGCGAACTTATTGAGCCCTGCAAAGAATCGGAAAAGCGAGACGTTGAATTGCGAATACTTGTGACTCCTCTCAACGGAGTCAAAGGTCGAATCGGAAAAAAAGCTGCGACAACTTATGAACAAGTGGTTAAATTTTCGGGCCCAGACTTCGATACTCAAGAACGACTCGATAAAGTTTTTAATGTTGTTTCGGCCGCCTGCGCCTTTCCAGGTCTCTTTCAGCCCGTCATTATCCCGGGCCTGGGGGCTTGTGTGGATGGTGGTGCAGTCAACAATGCTCCGATAAAATATGCTCTCGAAGAATCAGACGTCAATCGCGTACTTATGCCTGTACCCTATCCTGAAATTATGAAACCAGGAGATTGGAAAAGCGGACTGAGTCTCATTAACCATTTGGCTGCAATATTAATTAATGAACGTCTCTATCGAGATTTAAAAAACGCCCAAGCCATAAACCTTAAAGCCGATAAACTAAATGAGTTGCTCAAAGACGGTGTTCTGAGCAAAGAGCAGTTCGAAAAAATTAAAGCAATTCTCTTTATCCGAAACGTCGAAGTGACCGAGATACGGCCATCAACAGAGCTGAAGGTAAGTCCATTTTCGGGGTTCTTTAAAAAACAAGATCGTATTAATCTTATACAGGCGGGCCGCGAAGCAGCCGAAGAAATGCTCGCGCGAATTCCTCAGCATAATTCTGCAGGAGTGCAGACAACTTAAAAAAATGAGAACTAAAGACGTATAAATAAGAAATTACGGAATCGACTTCAATCTCTTAATCGTTCCGTCAACAAGCTCGATATTTTGAAAAAACTCTTTCCCAATTTTGGAAATTTCGGGAGGTATCTGTTTTTGCTGGGATCTATGTGAAACCTCTATCTGAAACGCAATATATTCGAGAGGGTACCTGCAGATATACCCTTCAGTTTTAAAATACTCAAAGTCGGACGAATCGATACCTTTATCTTTGTGGTCCTCAGCTAGAGTTTGATATTTCAAGCAAGGGACATTCTTAAATATTAAAAATTCGTTTTTAGCAGATAGATTCCTAAAGCGATTTTTATCGTCATTTTTGTTACGCTCACTTACGACATATTCCAAAAACGCAAGAGATGTTTTATGAACACCCGCCGGGTACATGAGCGCAACAATCACAGCCGATTGGCTCCGATCATTAAATTTCTTCGCCAAAATTAAAGAATGTATTTCATTTTGCATCAATTCCCAATCAGGCTCATCCGGCGAAATCAAAGTCGCCTGCTCAATTTTGTAAACAGTTTTCGGCTTAACGCTTTCCGTAGAAAACGGCAAATGAACACACCCCAAAAGAGAACACCCCAAAAACCCAAAAACAAAAATATTTCCAAAAAAGCTCATTTCATCCTCATTGCAATATAAAAAACTTCTCAATATCTAACTGTAAAAAGCAAGCTACCAAAGTAAAAAGATCCAAGCTCCGAGATAAGCGAGCGAAGCAAGCTACCGAAGTAAAAAGATCCAAGCTCCGAGATGGCGAGCGAAGCAAGCTACCGAAGTGAAAAGATCCAAGCTCCGAGATGGCGAGCGAAGCAAGCTACCGAAGTGAAAAGATCCAAGCCCCGATGTGGCTCCCCCCCACCAAAACATTT
>JAYWEQ010000180.1:0-3351 GCA_043779185.1 Pseudobdellovibrionaceae bacterium | reverse complement strand
ATGTCAAAAATCCTTAATAACGTTCCGGTCGGCCTGGATGAAGAACTGGCCGAAAAGCTTCAGTGGTTAGCCCCTGACCATGGACCCTACCGGATTTTGCGACAAAGTGTTGATGCCAGATCCCGGCACAATCCTCACTTTGTCTATAGCCTTGAAGTCGCCGAAGCTGGCGAGGTTTTACAAGAACCTCGTTTTGATTTAGAGCGTGCGTCTTCGTCAGGAAAAGATTTACCGCTGATTGTAGGCTCAGGTCCGGCCGGTCTTTTCGCGGCATTACGCCTTGTTGAGAGGGGCCTTCCCTGCCACCTTTTTGAGCGCGGTTCGGCCAGCGAAGAACGCATTAAAGGAATTAATAAATTTTGGCGCTACGGCGAACTGGATCCGCGGAATAACGTTTGCTACGGAGAAGGCGGCGCCGGCCTTTATTCTGATGGAAAACTGATCACAAGAATAAAATCAGACCACATTCCCTATGTCTTAAATCGATTGGTGAAATTTGGCGCCCCCGCAGAAATTCAATACCTAGCTAATCCGCATGTAGGATCAGATCGAATTCGTCGGGTCATTCCAAAGCTTCGAAAATTTTTATTAGAAAATGGCTGCCAAATTCATTTCAATACTCAAGTTACTGAGATGATTTTTAAAAATCAGCAGATTGTTGGTGTAAAGACCGAAAAGGGCGAAATTTTTCACTCTTCTTTTGTCGTTCTTGCCACCGGCCATTCTGCCGAAGATATGATTTATCATCTCAAAGACCAAGGCGTCGACTTAGAAGGAAAATCTTTTGCCATGGGTTTGCGGGTCGAACACCCCCAAAAACTAATTAATCAAATTCAATACCGAGATCATGCCGATCACCCAAAGCTGGGCTCTGCCAATTATAAAATCACCCATCACGATGATAAATCTGGTATTGGCGTCTACAGTTTTTGTATGTGCCCTGGTGGCTACGTTTTATCCAGCGGAACAGAAGCCGATGGCGTCGTTTGTAACGGCATGAGCAATTATCATCGAAACTCGCCTTTTGCGAATGCGGCCCTGGTGGTCAGCCTTGATCATAAAAATTTATTTGGCGATGCAAAATTTGGTGGCATGGATCTGCGCCGCGATTTAGAAAGAAAATCTTATCAAGCAGTTGTTAAAAATGGTGGCACGAAAGAATTGCCGGCTCAAAACTTAATTGGCTTTCTTGAAAATAAAACCAAGCCTTTAGGGGCGCATTCAAGCCCTTCAGGAATCAGTCCCGTCAACTGGCGAGAGTTATTGCCTACTTCTATGAGCGACAAATTGGTAGAAGGCCTGCACGAGTTCGAGAAAAAAATGAAGGGCTTTATTCATCCCGAAGCTCAACTCTTTGGCATTGAATCCCGCACCAGCTGTCCGATCAGGGTTTGTCGTGATGATCATACTTTGGAAAGCACTTCGCACAAGGGTCTGTACCCCGCCGGCGAAGGCGCTGGATATGCTGGAGGCATTACAAGTGCCGCTTGCGATGGAGTGCGAATCGCTGAAAAGATTTTTGAGCAGATTCATTCTCAATCCGTCGCTCTTAAGGCTTCTGATCGAACGTAATGCCCCTAAAGTAGATGCATCTGCCCAGCCATCAAAAGATTATGAGTCCGACAAAGCAGTCGGAGGTTATCAACTTTATTCGCCCCACCCCAAGCATGAGGCGTAATATGATCAATCTGAATTTGAAACCGAGATCCGCAGCGGAGTCCACTTGGCGTGGTGTATTGGCAGGAGCCTTGTGCTTTTTCAAAGAGCTCCCGTTTCAGATAAATTGAAATAGGCTTAGGCCTCGCGATTGAAGCTTGCGAATCAAGATTTAGCAATGGGTGGCCTATCGATTTCGAATTTTTAGAGTCCGCAGTGAAGTCCGCAGTGGAGCCCAATTTTTCTTTACTTGGTTTCCCACTTTTGGATTGATTCAGTTTAGAAGCAAGAACAGAAATAACTTCAGCCCAGGAACCAGTATGGGCAATATGCGATAAAAAACTCTTTGCTTGTTTAAGCTCTTCAAATTGCTCTTTGGTGAAAGTGATTTCAAGACGAACTGATTCATCTTTTTGCGGCCTGACAATATCTTGGATTTTTAAAGGCATATCAAATTCTTTAGCAAGGACTTGTCTAGTTTCAAAGCCATTACATGCCTCAAGCTTTTCTAGAATTTCTTGAGTTTTAGCAACTGAAGTTGTTTCACCCTTCTTGGCATCTGATTCAAGGCACTTTTGCAACAAGCAGGCTTGGGATAAATTAAGAGTTCCTGATTTCAGCCGTTCAGCGACTTCTGGAACCGATCTTAAAAGCTTAGCCGCATCAATTCTTCGTATGGCTGAGGCTTCTGAATAGCCATACTTTTTAGTCATCATTGTATACATGCTATCAAAGCCAAGTTCAGCATAAAGCTTACGACTCATAATTTCTAAAATATGCGCTAACACCAAATGCATAATTTTGCGTTCAGTTTGAACCAAATTCTTAGTTCTAAAAAGCAGATCATCGTTGGAAATATATTTCAGATGAATATTTGTCGCTGCTGAAGATAACTGCATTTATGACTCCCTTTTAAAAAACTAAAAGGAACATACCATGGATTTTACTGTCGCAAATTTCGGTTTTTTTGCTGATATTTTAGCATCAGAGCTATTCAAAATTTACTACTTCTTACGCTTACAGATTGCTTTTCGCGAGACTATTTGAAATAAATACGAACGGGTTAAGGAATATTATTTGCACCAAACACAATTCATTGAGAGATTCAAAAAACACTCGCAAGAGCTTTTTTTAAAATAATAAAATAAATAACGCAGATCTTTTAAGATTTTATACACAATTTTGACTCCGCTACGGAGGCATCTTCAAAGACTGCTAACCCAAAAATTAATGAGCTCCCGCAGTTGTGCAATTCGTCTTATTTGTTGAAACTAAATTTTTAAATTGCAAAGCCATTCTTGAGGTCATTGTAGTTTCTATTTTTTCCCGCTGCAGCTTGAAAGATTCTGTGAATTTTTTGGCATCAGCAACACTCTGGCATTTTTTTAAAATTACTGGTTTCAACTGGCAATATCGTGCTTATTCTGAACCTTGATCCTCTTGTCTTTAAACTCTAATGTCATCAAACGACCACTGCAGCTGAGTTTAAACGGATTATTCATGATCTCTTCAAAGTTAGAATCTGCCCCACTTAAGTGTGCTTAGTGCAGACTAACGCCTCATGATTTTTGTTTAATTCTAAGGAGTTAAGTGTTTCGTTGTTACCTTTCGAATTCCTATGGAATTCGAAAGGACGCAAGGAGAGGATAAGCCTCTAGGATAACTGATCTTATTCGACGCGCGAGTTAATCCAAG
>JAYWEQ010000179.1:0-5707 GCA_043779185.1 Pseudobdellovibrionaceae bacterium | reverse complement strand
GACTCTTCATTCGCCTAGCCTCAACCGATTCGTGAAATGGAAATAAAATCGGCAAAACAATAGTGATGCCATAAGTCGTGGTCCATTCTTTACCTGAGGGGCTTCCTGGCAAATAAATATATTGATTTCTACTAAGGCTAAAGTTGAGATCAGGAGCTTGAGACCACCATGCAGTGTTGGCCGTAGCCCTGGCCAAAGCGATATTAGCGTCTGCACGACTTTGATCGGCTGTCCATTCGCCAAGTTCTGAAATAATTGTTGAATCAAGGTCATCTGGTAAAGTGGTCTTGACGTTTACAAACGAGGTGAGTTTCTCTGTTGCTGTTGCTGCCGACAAAAGATCATCGAGTCTTTTGCAGAAAACAAGTGGTTTATCTTCTGCGTTTGATAGATCAAATTGAGATTGTCTTGACTGAAGTTCAGATCCAATTTTTTCAGCTTGAGTAGAATGTCCAGTTTCATATAAAGACTTAAGAGTTTTAGAAACCGTTTCAAGATCCGCTGAAGTGAGTTTTTGAATTTCATAAGTCGCTTGTGCCGCTGAGCAATCGAGATAGGCCTGAGTGATTGTTTTAGTGATATCATATTTTTTTGCAAAAAGTTCTGCGCGCTGTAGATTTGCCTTGGCTGTATCCAATCGAGTGAGTGCAAAGGATTTGCCTGGGAACGGCAATGCAAGTGAAAGTCCGAAAGTACGAGCCGTATTGTCGTCCGAATTGGAATATTGAAGTTGTGGCTCGTTAAAAATGAATCTCCTATAGCGGTCGCCAGATGCCAACTCATTCTGTATTCTTTGCCCCACTAAAAGAGGAGAATTTTGCCATGCCAGTTTCAATATATGTTCAAGATGAATAGGTGAGTCTTTTGTGGCTCCAAATGCAAATGGGCTCAAAATGAAAATGGCAATAAAAATGTAAAATAGTTTCATATTTTAGTTTCACTAATTATTAATTTATCTCTTTAAATAATAATTAGTCGCAACTCCCAGGACTCCAAAATCATCCAGCAGGCCAAAAAAAGGGATTTGATCCGGAATGAAATCAATCGGAGTCAAAAGGTAAAAAAGTGCGCCATAAGCCACAAGTTTATCCACTGATGTGAGTTTTGTGGATTTAATAGCATTCCAGAGAGTAGTTATTCTCGAGCACCAATCAATCCCAAGGCTCTTGTAAGAAAAAACTTTTTCTTTGTTTTCGCTGACGTCAGTTTGCTTTTGAGTTTGCGATCCGATTTGTGATAGCCCCGTAAGAATATGATCTTGAGAAGCCGCTCCCAAAGAAAAGCTGTCCAAAAGGCCTAGATTGCGAATTGCAGCTTCATATTGATGGGTTTGTGATTTCGCGAGCAGCTCTTGTACTATAGGACCAGTTGCTTTCATTCGCCCTTGCGCAATTAATTGATAGCAAGCTTCGCGTATCGCCGGAATATAAAGCTTTGGTACCCGGGCAGCCTTAGGTTTCTGACTCCAGCGTCTTAGAGTCATGCCAGATATTCCAACCAATTTGCCAAACTCCTCGGGCGAGCAACTTGAATCTTCCACTAAAATTAACATTTGTGAATATGTCATGTTCAAATGTTAACTTTGCATCAGACCAACGTCAATTTATAAAATCGCTTTAGTTGATCAAGCGGAAAAATCCGCTTACAAGTTGGGCATTTTAGCGATCGACGCTAAAAAATATGAAATGATGAGGCTCAGTTGTGCCAGCTAACATGGCCTTGTACCAAAGGATTTTCAATTCTGAAGTCATTCAGGTTGACTTTATATGCGGGGCGCTTTTGTGATTGAAGGCGTGCTTTTAATCCCTTCTACAATACCTATGAAGATACTGGTTTGCTTGAACCTTCGAAACTGACTTTGCTTTCTGATGAAGACTGGGAAAGTGTAAAATTTAAGTTGGCGCTCTCTAGTCACATTGTGGAGTCACTGTGGCCATTCGATCAATTTTGGCAGTTGAGGAATGAGTCGGTCAGCTTAGAGTCCGTGAATTTCGAGAAGTTAAACGCCAAGCAGGGATTTTTATTTGTCCGTGAGAGGGGCTCTGTTTCTGTGGAACATCTATCCGCGCCTGAGTACAGGATACTTCAGAAATTCCAGGCTGGTGCGAGTCTCATTGCAGCTCTAGAAGAAACACAAAATGAATTCTCAGAAGACACACTTCCTCAAGTAGGTTTTTGGGCCGTACTTCATGAAATCCGGTCCGACTACGCGCAGATCATGACTTGTCTGTTTTTTGCTCTCGCTGGACCGGGGCGGACTTCTTTAGACCATTACTTAAAAAAGAATCGGTGGAAAAACCTTTAGTTATTTATGACGAAAGCTATTACTTGAAATGGGACTTTGCCGGTTCGATAACAATCCCTCTTGGTGAACGTGTTTTAACTACTGTACTGGGTAGTGATGCTTGAATCGTTAAGTGAAGAGTATCAACTAATTTTTTTCTCACTAAATTTTTATTATAGACTAAGCTCACTTTTCGATAGGGCGTTTGCGCAATGATCGAACGAATGCCCTCTCGCGGGTATTTCAAACAAAGAACTGGCTCGGCTAATTTGGGAATCAAAGTAAAGCTATTTTGCGCCTCAACGAGGGAGATGAGTGTTTGCAGACTTCCCTGTTTGAGCACTGTCTCAGAAATACTTTTTTTATTTTTAGAACAGGCGGCCATCACTTGATCGCGCATACAATGGGTTTCATCCAAAAGAGTCACCACATAATCGGATAGTGCCGATAACTTAATATCATCTTGATCAAGAATAGGGTGTCCCTTGTTGCCGTAAACCATAAAGGGCTCATAATACAAAAATTTCTCTTTCAAATGCGCGGGAGCCTTGTTGGGCGGCGAGAGAATAGCGACATCAATTCTTCCAAAGTGCAGCTCTTCGATAAGAACCTTTGTTGAGTCTTCTAATAATTCCAAATTAAGATTTGGGTGTAATTTTTTGAGAAGACCTAGAAACAGAGGAATTAGAAACGGTCCAATTGTAGGTATCACCCCAACTCGAAGTGTTCCACTTGCCTCATTTTTAAAGTTTGCACAGATATCTTCTAATTTTCTTGTTTCGCTAAAAATAAAACGGGCTTGCTCCAAAACGGCGCGGCCCATATCGGTCACCGTTACTCCAGAATTAGTTGACCTTTGAAATAGAGTCACACCCAAAGAATCTTCGAGTTTTTTAAGTTGAACACTCAGGCTTGGTTGGGCCACATGACAGGCATCAGCTGCGCGCTGAAAGCTCAAGTGCTCTTCAACAGCCAGAGCGTATTGCAATTGAGTTAAAGTCATAGAAACCCTCCTTAATGTTTGACAAATTATATAGCTAAAAGCTATTAATTAATAGCTTTTTAATACTATATTTATATATAATTTAATACGATTATTAGGCTTGAAAGCAGAAAGGAATTAAAATGAATAACTGGACTAAATATAAAGAGACGATGAATGAGGATCAAAATCAGGTTTATGCGCTTGCCAGTGCTGGCGATGTGGAAACTTTGAAATCCTTGGGCCTCGGCAAAACCCAAATTGACCTGAAAAATCACAAAGGCTATTCACTGTTGATGCTCGCGGCCTATAACGGACATCAAGAACTAGTTCAACACCTTCTTGATTTAGGAGCAGATACTAACTCAGTGGACGCCGCAGGAAACTCGATTCTAATGGGGGTAGCGTTTAAGGGACATACTGAGATTGCTCGATTGCTTTTGAAATACAGAGCGAGCGCCACTTATGCCAACCCAAAGAATCAAACCGCACTCGCTTTTGCACAAATGTTTGGCCGTACTAAAACAGTAAAGCTTTTAAAGTCTTATCAAAACCAACCGGAGACCTTCGGCATCTTGGATGTCATAAAAGCTTGGTCTTCGATTTTTAATCAACCAAATTTAATCAAAGAGGAGAGTTCAAATGAGTAAGAAAACATTGACCACATCCGGTGGTCACCCAGTAGCGCAAAATCAACACTCTATAACTGCCGGGGCTAGAGGTCCTCTTTTGTTACAAGACTTTCACCTCATCGAAAAACTTGCGCATTTTGATCGTGAGAGAATTCCTGAGCGCGTTGTTCATGCAAAAGGCTCAGGGGCTCATGGCACCTTCACTGTTAACCACGATATTTCAAAATATACCCGTGCTTCGATTTTTTCTAAGATTGGCAAGGCCACGCCGGTATTTTTGCGATTCTCAACCGTTGCGGGTGAAAAGGGGTCGGCCGATACGGAACGTGACCCCAGAGGCTTTGCGATTAAATTCTATACCGATGAGGGCATCTGGGATTTGGTTGGAAATAATACTCCGGTATTTTTTGAGCGTGATCCATTAAAGTTTCCAGATTTCATTCATTCCCAAAAACGCGATCCGCAGACAGGATACAAAAACCCCAAACGCATGTGGGATTATTGGGCAAAATCGCCAGAAGCATTGCACCAGATGACGATTCTCTTCAGCGACCGTGGCATTCCAGATGGATTTCGTTTTATGCATGGCTTTGGTAGTCATACCTTCAGCTTTTGGAATCAGGCTGGCGAGAGATATTGGGTGAAATTTCACTTTAAATCTATGCAAGGGATTAAGAATCTCAGTCCCGAGAGAGCCACAGAACTTGCAGGAAAAGATCCCGACTATGCCGGTCGAGACCTTTTTGAGGCAATTGAGAATAAAGATTATCCGAAGTGGGCTCTAAAGGTACAGATCATGCCAGAGCTTGATGCTGACAAATATCACCTTAATCCTTTTGACCTAACCAAAGTGTGGCCCCACAAAGATTACCCGCTCATCGACGTAGGAGTACTTGAGTTGAATAGAAATCCAGAAAATTATTTCGCAGAAGTTGAACAGGCAGCATTTTCGCCAAGCAATGTTCCCCCTGGAATTGGTTTTTCTCCCGACAAGATGCTGCAAGGACGCCTTTTTTCATATCCAGATACTCAAAGATACAGACTGGGTGCCAACTATCAGCAATTGCCGGTGAATCGCCCTCTCAATTCTGTAAACTCCTATCAGCGTGATGGCGCCATGAGATTTGACGGAAATATAGGGTCTGACAACTATGAGCCCAATGGTTTTGGTGGACCTTCGCAAGATGAAAATTATGCTGAGCCGCCACTTCGCATCTCGGGCAGTGCCGATCGCTACGATGCAAATAAAGGAAACGACGACTATAGTCAGGCCGGTGATTTGTATCGCCTGTTCAGTGAAGTACAAAAAGATCAGATCACTTCTGTGATTGCCGGAACTATGAAGGGCTTGTCGGAGCAAATCGTAAGGCCTAATATTCAGAGCATTGCAAAGTGTGATTCGGATTATGGAAAGAGGATCGCGACAAAACTTGCAATCAAACTATAATATTTCGGCACCGAAGGTTGGCAGTGATAAATCAGAGCTCCTTCGGTGTAAAAAAAATTGGCAAACGGTGAGCAAATGGAAATTTATAAAAAAATTAAATGCATTGTTTATAAAACCCATAAGAAATATGGTTGGAAAGTACTGTTTGGAATTTTTGTCTATTACTTGGTCCGAGATTTGACGTTGTATGTGGCAATCCCATATTTTACTATTTTGGGAGTTCGATAGAAGTTAGTAAAACCAGCCATCTCACATCGTAAAGACTTCTATTTACTAAATTTAGTTACTGACAGAATTTTTAAAAATGCTAGGCTTGAAAACATAAAAATAATTGGAGAGTGCTTATGACAAATGAACCTATG
>JAYWEQ010000178.1:0-4698 GCA_043779185.1 Pseudobdellovibrionaceae bacterium | reverse complement strand
CCTGACAAGGACTTTCTGAGATAGATCCGCGTCTATGACGCGTGCCTCAAACTGGTGAGACTTTAAATAATCGAGCACTTGTGAAACGCGCGCACTTTTTAACGGAACTAATTCTTCACCAATTCGCACCTCAACTCCACTGCGAATCAAGGTCAGCCAGAAACCTTCTTTTTCTTTGTAAGACATTTCAGAAATTTGAGCGCGTGAAAAAGTCCCATCGCTCGGAATGTTCTCTAAAACGCTGACTGCTTTTTTTCGCAGCTCTAAATTTTTCTGAAAAATATCGCCACGTAAAATTGTCGCGTCTGGAACATTTTTGATTTCAATAGGATTTAGAATTTCACCTTTTCGGACGACGGGGAAAAATTCTCCTTTTTTAGTCAGCAGAAGTAATTTCACCTCCAGCGGCTTAATCTTTGCTTTTAAAGTCGCCGGCCACTGTCGCACTAAACTAACATTTTCAACCCAGTTTAAATCTTGAATCTGCTTTTGTAATTTCGCCAAATCCATATGCCATAAGGATTGTCCGCGAAAAACTTCGATCATTTTCTCGACCAGTTCAACTTGAGGTTTTAAATAGTGGGATTCTAATTGTCCATCATCGATCAGAACTTCAATGCGGTCTAAATTAAAATAACCTTTTTGATTTAAGAAAAATAAAGCTCCACCTAGCAAAAATGGAATGATGACGACCACTGAAATAATTCTAAAAAAAATTCGGAAGGCTTTCATAACTCTAGCTTAGCGGCAGTCCTTTGGAACCTACAGTGTAATCTGAAGGTCGCCGTCGCAATCTTTTTAAAACGGACCTAGGTCTTGCTTGCGATCTTTCGGGCTCCAGATGTCTAAAACTTCTCCTTGAGAAAGTTCGATAATGCGATCGCTGTCCATCACTGTGCCTAAACGATGGGCCACAATCAGCAAAGTCACATCCTTTAAACTTTCTCGAATGACTTTTTGAATAATAAAATCTGTTTGCACGTCAACGCTGGCTGTCGCCTCATCAAGCACAATCACTTTTGACTTCACCAGCAGCGCCCGCGCCATGCACAGCAGTTGTCGCTGCCCTTGACTAAAGTTTGAACCGTTCTCAGTGATTAAATAGTTTAGACCTTGCGGCAAAGAACAAATAAAATCCCACATTGAAGAAGATCTTAAAGCACTTTCAATTTCAACTTCTGAATACTGATCATAGCGGTCCAAATTGCTTCGTACGGTTCCCATAAATAAAACGGGATCCTGCGGAATGATCGCTAAGTTTTTTCGAAGCTCAGAAAGGGTGAGGCTGCGAACTTCACGCCCATCTAAATAAATATTTCCTGATTCCAAATCAACGAAGCGAAATAACGTTTGCAGTAGCGTGCTTTTTCCCGAGCCGGTGCGGCCAATCAAACCAATTCTTTCTCCGTGCCGGATGGAAAAGCTAACCCCCTTTAAAACCAGTGGTAAGTGCTCGGCATACCGAACCGAAACATTTTCGAAAATAATTTCACCTTTTTGAGGCCACTCTTCAATTTTTGGAACTTCGAGCGAATGGCCTATTTCTGCTGGAAGATTTGAGTAAAATTTCAGTCGTTCCATGGATGTCATTCGCGACTCGATGTCTGAAAAAACTCGAATGCCCCAATTTAAATACGTCCAAAAAGACAAGGCATATATTAAAAGCAAACCACCCATTCCTGGCGACACTAAATTTCTTTGAACGGCTAATGCTAATAAAATGGTGGCAACGCCTGTGACCGTCCCCCCTAGAACCGAGATCCGAACTGAGAACCAACGATTTAAAATATAGTGATTATAAAAAGTCTGCTGACTGTAATAAAGACGTTTTCTAAAATTTTCAAAAAACCAATCTTCTTTTTTAAAACCGCGGATCACCGTCAGTCCCATCAGCGTTTCTTTAAAATGGGCATAGCGGGGCGATCTGGCCAAAGAATCTAGGCGTTTAATTTCGCGGGCGGGTCTGCGATAATCCCGCTGCAAGAAATAGAAAAAAACCAACATCGGGATAAAAACGACAATAGCTGCAGGCAAAATTGAACAGATCAAAACCAACGCAACAATCACTTGTAAGAAACAATGAACAGCTGATTCAAATGTCCACTGTAAATAGACATCAACCGATTCAATATCCCTTGAAAATCTTTGCAGAACGCGCCCAATTGGAGTGGAATCAAAAAATCGAATAGGTGCTGCTAAAACAGACTTTAACATCGCGTTGTGAATATTTCGTCCGGACTCAACTCCTCTTTTTAGCCAAAATAATCCGTTCATGAGACCGACACTCAGGGTCACAAGTCCAAGGAGCCCGTAAATCATAACACCTTTTAACGGAGACTCGAATGTTGATAAATTTGAAAGCCAAGCCTTCTGCAAGAGCGGCATAAGAACAACGGCCAAGGTTCCAGAGCAAAGCAGGAAAAGATTTATATTTCGAAACCGCCCGACGCCACCTAACGATATAATATAATCAAAATAAACCGTGGACTTCACGGCGCCACGCTCGCGCTCTTCGTCTTCCGTGATTCGACTTTGTGTTTCTAGAGCTAATTGAAGGAGGGGCTTTGCTGCCTTGGCTCCCTCCTCTTTTACAACGGACTCATGGCCAGCATAAAATTCAGCAAACTCTTTACTTTTTAAAATTTCCGGAAGTGATCCTGCGGCAATGATGTGCCCGTCCTTTAAAAAAATAATCTGATGAAATTTATCCAAGGATTCCATTCGATGGGTGGTCAGAATCCGAGTGGTGTTTTTCCATTCACCAAACAGCAACTGGTCGACCAAATGTTTTTCAGTGATCACATCAACGGCCGACAAGGGATCATCTAAAAACACCAGCCCTGGTCGCGCCAAACAAGCCCGAGCCAAAGCCACTCTTTGCTTTTGACCGCCCGAAAGATTGACTCCTTTTTCTCCGATTTCAGTATTTAGTCCCGCCGGAAATAATTTCATATCTTGATCTAGGGCTGTTAACGTCAAGGCCTTTTCAATTTCGGCATCCGAAACATTTTCACCAAAGGATAAGTTTTCTCGCAAGGAGCCATTGATGATGTAGGCCTCTTGCGTACAAAACGCTTGCTTGGTCCCCGCCTTTAATCCGTCTTGATGATGCAAAAAAACTGAACCCGTGACAGGATCAAGCTCGCCAAGCAGTGCTAGCAGAAGCGACGTCTTTCCACAGCCAACAGAACCAACGATGGCTAAAGATTCTCCGGATTTTAAATTAATATTAATATTTTTTAAAATAGCCGCTTGGTTTTTATAAGCGACAGTTAAGTTTCGAGCTTCGATTCCCGCGGGATCAGAAACTAAATTATAATGCTGAACGCCCTCGGTCCGCTCCACTTGTCGCAAATATTCGACAAGCCTGCGACTGCCGACAAAGGAATTGGTCATTCTTGAAAGCAGATTCGACATTCGCCCTAAAGGCCCTTCTAAAAGTCCGAACAAAGAGACACAAGTAAAAATTAAAGCCGCATCCAGGGCCTGTCCGCGCAAGGCATGAAGACCCAAAGCCACAAATAAAACAATAGAGCTGACGGAAGTAAAAGCCGCACCACACATCACTTCGGTCTGAGCCATTTTTTTGCGTGCCCGCAGTTCATTTTCCCGCACGGCTTGCACTTCATCATAAACACTTTTTTCCCAAACAAAATATTTCACAACGCGAATCGCAGATAAAATCTGCGTCATAAGCGTCACTCGCTGGTCGCGCCATTTCATCATGACTTCATCAAGGTGGGTGAAGCGTCCTGCTAATTTCTTAGATAAGGGCGCTAAGATAAAAAATAAAATAAGAGGCGCCACCGCGGTCCAACCCAAATAATAAAATAACAATCCACAACATCCTAAAGTCACGAACATGGCTTCAATCATTTCAGAAAAAATAAATACAAATTCTGAAACCCCATCTGAGTCCGTGGACATATGATTAACAATGTCTCCCACCGGTGTCTTATTTCTTGATTCCACACTCAGGCGTAAACTGTGCCGGTAAATCTTTCGATTGAGGGCCCGGGTGCCAATTTGCTCACAGCCCAAGGTGTGATAAAAATTGTGATGCAGGAGCACGCCTTGAAGAACAACGGTGGCTGAAAGTATTATGCAAAGAAGAATTAAATTTCCTAAGGAATGGTCTTCTTGAATATGGCTTAGCAAATAAATAAATTGGTGAACCATCACCGGAACGGATAATCCCAGCAAAACAGAACTCAAATAATAAGCCATGGCCCAGCGAAACTTGGCACCTAAAGCCCAAAGGTTGCTCCAGATCAGCCGACTCCCTGACGAAAAATCAAGTTGCGCCTCATGGAAATCAACATTGGCCGGAACCTGAGATTCTGGCATTTCCATAATATCATCTTCATTGACGAAATGATCTCGGCCCGCGGCCACTAATGGCCGCGCTTCTGAAAATAAAACATGTCTTTTCATTGATTGAATCTAGCGGATTTTTGCGATCGGGTCGATCAGTTAAAATTTAATTTATTTCTGAAACTTTTTCCCCAGAAAAACGACTTCTGTTTTTAACTGAATATTTTTTTCAGCCAGGACCTTAGCTTTGACCTCAGAAATTACCTGCAGGGTGTCAACCGCTGTCGCAGAACCTAAATTAACAATAAAATTAGCGTGTTTTAATGAGACTTGAGCATCACCAACGCGATATCCCTTTAAGCCGCACTCTTGAATCAATGCGGC
>JAYWEQ010000177.1:0-13647 GCA_043779185.1 Pseudobdellovibrionaceae bacterium | reverse complement strand
CATCTCCTTGCGGCCAAACGAATCATTTAAACACCTAAAATAACAAAGTAACCTTGAGGCGTTAGTCTGCGCTACGCACACTTAAGTGGGGCAGTTGGTATGAGCACAGTAAATCAGGGGTCCTCGTTCAGGCCGTGCAGCGAAACGTCGAAAGATTCCCCTCTGATTTTATGTTTCAGCTGAATCGCGAAGAGTTCACCAACTTGAAATCACAAATTGTGATTTCAAGTTGGTGTGGTATTTTAAAGGCCAACGAATTTTGTGTTGTTAACTAAAAAGCTTGGTTGAGTCCCCAATAACTCAGTTTATTGGACGGTTAGGATTTCGTACTCTCGTGTGCGAGCTCCTAGTTCGACCGTTGCTACATCGCCGGCTTTAAGGCCTAGGATAGCTTCGCCGAGGGGGCTATTGGGGGTGACGACTTGGATGGCTTGACCCTCGAACTCTAAGACGAGGCCGCCGCCTTTTGACATGACGAAGACGAAGCTTTTTTTGTTGTTCAATTCGACTTCGACCAAGGCGGTGGACGAGATCGGTTCTTTTTCTTTGAAATCTTTTGGTTCTAGGTGCTTGTAGATCAGGATTTGCTCTTCAATTTGGGCGGCGCGCTCGGCTTGGGCACCAGCCAGGTACCCGGCTTCTAGGCCGCGAGTGTCGTATTGGTTTTCGGCTTTGTTTTCGGGGTGAGTGGCTTCATCCAAAGCGGCTCGGGCGGCAGTGATCGCCGTATTTAGGTCGTGTTCAAGTCTTTTTAGGATGGCAGCGATTAATTTTTTTTTGTTCAATTTGTCCTCGAGGTGCAGAAAGTCGACAGGTGAAAGTCTACCCTTGATCGCCCTAAGAAGCATGATGCTCTGAAGCAAGACTTTCTTCCCCCCATAGATCCGTGCAATATCATCGGCACACAGGAGAAATTTATGCTTATTGGCGTGCCAAAAGAAATTAAGATCAGTGAAAATCGAGTCGGAATGACAGAGGCGGGTGTTCGCCAGCTTGTTAAAGAAGGTCATTCAGTGATCGTTGAAAAGGATGCTGGCGTCGGAAGTCTGATCAGTAATGATCAATATTTAAAAGCAGGAGCAAAAATTTTAGACACTAAAAATGAAATTTACGCTAAAGCCGACATGATCGTAAAAGTGAAAGAGCCTTTGCCTGAAGAGTACGAAATGTTGCGTGAGAATCAAATTCTTTACACTTATTTGCACTTAGCTGCAGAGCCAAAATTGACAAAAGTTTTGGCTGAACGAAAAGTGAAATCCATCGCCTATGAAACAATTCAAGCTGAAGACGGCTCTTTACCATTACTGACGCCCATGTCGGAGGTGGCAGGTAGAATGGCCACTCAGATTGGTGCTTTCTATTTGCAAAAAGATCACGGCGGCAAGGGGATTTTGTTAGGTGGAGTGACAGGGGTTCGTCCTGCCAAAGTGGTGATTATCGGCGGCGGAGTGGTTGGAACCAACGCGGCAAAAATGGCCGTGGGTTTGGGCGCTCACACAACAATTTTAGATGTGAACACGCGGCGGTTAGAATATTTGGATGATATTTTTCAAGGCCGCTGCACGACTTTATTTTCAAATGCAAAAAATATCGAAGAAGCGGTTCGCGATTGTGATTTGCTCGTCGGTGGTGTTTTGATCACTGGGCAAAAAGCGCCCATGTTAGTCAGCAAGGAAATGATTGCATCCATGAGCAAGGGCTCTGTGGTTGTCGATGTGGCTGTCGATCAAGGTGGCTGTATTGAAACTTGCAGGCCAACGTCGCACCAAAATCCAACTTATGAAGTGGACGGCGTGATTCATTATTGCGTTCCAAATATGCCAGGTGTGGTGCCGCGAACTTCGACTTACGCACTGACAAATGTGACGTTAAAGTATGCTTCCATGTTAGCAGGCATGGGTGTCGAGGACGCAATTGCTAAAGACAAAGCTTTGTTTAAAGGTCTGAACGTTTATGGTGGCTACGTCTGTTACGAGCCCGTCGCGAAAGATCTGCACATGGAATATCGTCCCTATAAGGCATAAATTTAATTGGTTTTTTAAAGGGGTGTCTCAAATTGGAATGCCCCTGAGCCTTCCTTAGATTTTATCTAAATGGCCCTTTGTCTTTAAAATATATTGAGATTGAAAATAACGAAATAGGCGCATCAAAATTTCAACAATGGGAATGATTGAAAGATAAAAAACATCAAATTGCCAAGAGCCTTTTGGAAAAATCTCACTCCAGTTAGAGACAACAAAAATAACACCCAAATGAATAAAATAACAAAGTCCAAAAGACCGCGACCACTGCAGACTGGAAACAGCGCGTGCCAGCGACAGTGAATCCAAGAAATCATTGACCTGTTTCACCACCGAAAGACGAAGTAAAAATAAAATCCAAATATAATGAGACCAAAAGACCAAGGGCGGCTTTCGAAAAATATAGCAATAAAAACCCGGACCGATATCCGTGTCACCATACGCTCCCAAATGGGTGAAACTAAGCGCTAAAATCACCAGCCATAGGACAGTTTCGAGCGGACTTATTTCAAATATCTTTGTTTTGTGAGAATGACTTTTTAAGTAGCGGCCTAGTGCAAAATGAAATGTGACAAAGCCTAAGTTTGGCAGAAGAGCCCAACCACCGCGCCCGCTGCCGTCGCAAGTTCCGAAAAAAATATCCCGAGCGATAGTTGGCATCGCCCATTGATCCGACCACTGCCAAATGGGAATAAATGTCATCACTAAGCCGACAGCTCCCAAAAAATAAGTCGCCTTTCGGCGTGACGATAGAAAGAAAAGAAGGAGCAAACTGACAACAAGAAATTCGTAGATGTCCCATTCCCAAACTAATTCACGAAAAAAATGATCACCTTGACCGACTAAAAGCAAAATTATTCCGCATGTCACGAGTCCCATCAAAAATTGCAAACGGGGTTTCTTCGGCCAGTGGAGGCCAAAGAGAAAGACAGACAGGCCTAAAATCGTAAAACCAGAAAAAGATAAATTGCGGGGAAAGGGCATCGACCACCCGAAGAAAGAACCGCGAAATTCACCGGCGATGAAAGGCGAATAGTAAATAGCACCATAAGTGTGAAAGGCCACAATGCAAAACATTGATACCAATCGTAAGATATCAATTAGATAAAATCTTTGTATTGATGGTTTTAAAGGAGATAAAGCCATTCAGCTCCGCTGGATTCAAGCAACACTTGGTCCGGAATTAAGCCAAGGTCACGAAAGTATTTTGGTACAATTTCCTTAAACTGAGTTGCCAGACTGTCCGTGTCCATTGATTTAAGTGATAAAAGATAATCCTTATTTTCCTGATTTTTAGGTTTTATCATGACTACGCCCTCAAGGCGTTTTGCATAGAAAGGCGGAATTTTTAGCTCTTTAATTTCTTCCTCAAGAAGGCCCTTCCATATCATACCATCATTTCGATGAAGTTCTTGATGAGAGGAAATTTTATAAAAAAGAAGCTCTTTTTTATCTGAAATCCATTCTACCCAAAAAATTTCATCGAGCTTTAAGCCCGTGACATTTTTTTGCTTGAGCAGAGCTGCCAATTTTTTTCTTCCTTGGATATTTTCCGGAGGACAAGCGACGGCCAAGCTATAAACAGGTTGAGCCCCGCTGCGAATTCCCAGTCGCAAATAATTTAAAGATAACGAAGAAAAACGGGGATCCGCAAAAGACGCGACATTATTGAGGCAGTGATGAATGTAATCTTTTTCGACGGGGGTCATGCTTTTTTCGAAATTAAAATAATTATTTTGAAACCATTCAAAGAGACGTTTGTAGACAATGCGATGATACTCTTTTTGCCCTTGACCATAGACTTCGGTCAGGGACCTTGCTTCCAGAGGTCCTGCTGTCATCGTTATTAAAAAAGAAAAGGCCAAAGCAAAGTGCTTCATCTAAACCTCAGCGGTTTATAAATACTATTGACGTTGGCTTCACTGATGTCTGTCGAGGTCAAAATATGATTTAAATTTGTCAGATTCAGAAGCGTACGATTTTCTATAAAAGAAGGAAGCTTCTGATAGTCGAACTGAATATCCTTTGAGGTCATCGAAACATAAACAAAAGGTTCGACGGGTCCGTAAAACAGGAGATTCTTAAAGCCTGCTGATTTCAGAGTACTAACAACGATGTCCTGGGGAAGGGGCTTTACCTCGGGACTATCAGAATTTTGAAAGCGATTGATAGGAGCATCTAGAACGGCGAACCCCTCAGGCGTTAGGCGAGAGCGTAATAGCTGATAAAATTCACGACTGAAAAGCTTACCTAGCTCATAGTTATTCGGGAATGGAAAATCGACAAAGACGGCTTGAAATTTATTTTGGGTCTGGCGCAAGTAAGCGTACGCATCCCCTGTCACGACATGCACCCGCGGATCCAGTAAAGAATGTCGATTGTAGCGGAGTAAATATTCGTGTCTTTCAGCCAGTTCAATCATGAAGGGATCAAGCTCAACCAAAGTGATACTTTCGATCTCTGGATATTTCAGAAACTCATGGGCTAGTAATCCGTCTCCCGCGCCCAGGATTAAAATATTTTTTGGGATGAAGCCGGCTAAATTCAAACCGCCATGAGCCATCGTTTGATGGTAGAGGGAAATAGAGCTCTCGCTGAACTGCGGCTGCATATTCAGATAGAATGTGAAATCGTTTTTAATAAAGGGCTCGTATCCCCAGTTGTTAGGAGTGATATCAATCACTTGGTAGGGGGTGACATATCTTTCAACGGGCGGCAGTGTTTTAACAAACTTAATTAAAGTTTTAAAATTTTCCAAACTGAAGGAGTCGTTTTGAATTTCAAGATAAAAAATCTTTAGGTAGGCCTGCTCAACCTGTTCAAAATATCCTGCGCTCCAGCCGATGCAAGCCAAGACCAGCATCAACTGCAATCCGCCCAGCATTTTTTCCTTCCAGTTTTTGCAATTGAGGAGCAGAAGACCCAAAGCGCCGATTAAATTTAAGCATCCGAGCAAAAGGACCGACCTGCCAAGATTCAGTCTAGGAACCAAAAATATCGACACGATAAAAGAGGCCGCTAAGGCGCCCAGATAATTGACGCCGACAATTTTATTGATGGCCGAAGTTTCGTTGTCCGCTTCAAAAAAGCTTTGTAAACAAGGAATTTCAAAGCCAGATAAAAATCCAAAGAAGGCTGAAAAAACTTGAAAGAGTAAAATGACTTTCAAAGAGCTCCAACTGCTATGACCTTTGGCTTGAAAAAAATCGGAAGCGTAAACGCTCAGAAAAGAATAGCTAGCATACATGACTGTGACAAGCAGAGTCCCGCTGAGGGATAAAATCAACTCGATACGAAAAAGCCGTTGTCCAGGATTGTGCGATTTTTTCCAATAACAAAAAGCGGCTCCTAGGCCCATAAAAAGTAGATAAAACCCCAAGGTCACTGACTGACCAAGAATTTCATCCAAGGTAAATTGATCCAAAATGCGAACAATGATAAATTGATAACTCAAACTGCAGAGACTGAAGATAAAAGTCAGAAACAAGATAAAACTTTTCTTCATAGGATGACTTTCATGCGCCAGCAAATCAGAGCAACCCCAATATTCACAGCCAAAGTCAGATAAAGACTTACAAAAATTCCAAATAATGGAAAAAGCACTAAGGGGTAAATCAGGGCGGCCAAAAACATGCCAAGATAATCAAAGGCCAAGATCAAACTGAAGTGACGAGGCTCGGCCTTGTAGAACAAAAAAGGCAACTCCAGTCCGGTCAGCAAGCCGATCAGCAAAATTGGCGCATGGCTTAGAAAAACAAAAACATCCCGCAAGGAAGCTGGATACGATAAAGGGTCCATAATTTGAATCCAGTACGGGCTTACAAAAGCAACCAGCGCAATAAGACCTTGCAAAAGCAAAAAATAAAAATTGCTTTTAAATTTCTCTGGCAAGTGATCAAAGGCCAATGCCGATATCCCTAAGGTTAAAGTGAAAAGTCCGACCGTGATCGCGAATCGCAAAAACGTATTACCAAGAGTCAGCGACAGAAGATAAGCCAGCAAGAATTCGTAAACAAGGCCCGCGAAAGCCACCAGTGACGAGTTGAAACAGCGATAAAAAAAAGTTTTTCTCTCTTGGGTCATTTAGCTTTGAGGTGGGCAAGCATATCTTCAAAACGACCTTCTTGGGCGTCGACTTTTTTAGATGCTCCATCGATCACAAAAAGGTAAGACCCCAGGCCATCTTTGCGATTTGCAAAGACCACTTGAGTGATTTGATCTCCCTTTTTTAATTCCCAATAATGAACTTGCTCAACCCCACTGCCCTCAGCGGGGACCAGCTGTCGACCGGCACCCATTTGTGAGGCCGCGGCGGCTCCTGATTCAAAGCCCGGAATTAAATTTCCTTGATCACTTAAAAACTGAGGCACATCGTTCGGGTTTGAAACTCCCTGCTTGGCTAAAATAGCAAAGTTAATTTTAGAGTTTTCGTCCGTACCCCGAAGCCCCGTGACGCCATCTGCGACATCCAGTGTTTGATAGGTGAAGTCGTCGGGTAAATTCACAGACAGCCGTGAGGTGGTTAAAAACTCTTTTTTACTGGCTTCCGATCGGGGATTCATCGTTACACCGGGTCGTTGGGGATCCTCAACGACTGTTTCCGGAGCCTTTAAAATCGCCTCTTTTTGAGGCAATGTATTGTTTAACTCATCGCTGCTGATGGCGTTTTTCTTTTGAGGCACCGTTGTTAATTTTGGCGTCCCCTCAATGGAACCTTCGGGTTGCTTTCTCAGCAAACGAATCCCTGCAAAAATCGCAATAGCGACGATTCCGACTGTAAAAACCTGTTTTGTATCAATTCTCATAAGGTGACCTACTAGCTTTTGGCATTATAGTACGATAACCTAAGGGTCAGGTAAATAACTAAACTTATTTCGAGGTTTTGTTGATCAAAAAAAATACCGCTGGATTCACCCTCACGGAAGTTTTAATTTCTCTTGCGATCGCGGCGATCGTTAGCATGGGGATTGTAGGAGTCCTTAATAATTTTCATGTTTTTGAAAAAAAAGTCCTTAACAAAACTGAGCTCCAGGCATTTACGCAAGGTCTGCAAACTTACTTAAATTCTACGACCGGTTGCAAATCTGCCCTGGTCGGAACAACGTTGAGCAATTTGCCGACCCAAATTACTTTAAACGGTTACACTGGGTTTGCGGGTGTTACTTCGGTAGCGCAAGGAACCCTTATCAGCCCACAGTTGAAAGTGGCATCGTTGACTTTGGTCGAAAAAAATTTCACGGGTTCTGGAGAAGCTGTCACGCGGTCAGTGGGCGCTTTAAAGCGCAAAATGGCCCTGGTCTCATTGGATGTTGATAATTCGGTCGCGAACTTTCAGTCTCGCGAATTACAGAAACAATTTCAAGTGGCCGTTCTTGTGGACGGAGCGAATGTGATTCAGAATTGTATGATCACAAAAGACATGGAGGGCGCCTGTCAGCTCCTTGGCGGAACCTTCGAGCCTATAACCCGGAGCTGCACTCCTAAAGAGACCTGTCAGTTTTTTGGACGCTACATCACCTCTTTCTGCGGTACTAGCAACGCTTTATATCCTCCAACGATGGGCACCTTTCCCTGCATTGGTGCAGCGACTGCGCCGGGACAGAATCCTAATAACGAGTTCACTAGCGCTCTCAGCTGTCCGGCTTTGACAACCGCTTTTTTCATGGGCGAAACATCCCAGAAGAATGTTTTTACTGTGAGCTGCGGAAAGAAATGTTCTTTTACTGTCACGCAATCGTACCTAGAACGTTACTATATGTGTATGAGGTGCTACTAATGAGAAACCAGCGTGGCTTTACTCTGACTGAGGTTCTTCTTTCCGCGGGCTTGATGGCTTTGGTGGCCATCGGCGTGGGTGCAATTATGCTCGACTCTTTTAAACAAACACAGAATGCGATCACCCGTGGAGCCTCAACAGAGTTCGCAGATTCCTTTTTAAAATGGCTTCACACTTCAAACGGGTGTGTGGCGGCTCTGCAAGGAAAGGTCTTGCCTAACCTTGAAACGCCGCTCTCAGTGAACGGCTTTGGTGCGATCGCCTCGCAGTTACCAGTCACAGCGACGCCTCCTGTGATAGCGTCTGGGCTTGTAATCAATCCACAATTGTCCATAAAGTCATTAACGTTTAAGGAAAAGCCAGGACTGGTGGGACCTATCCGTTACAATGGCATCGATTTAAATCAGAAAGTGGTGCAGATCAGCTTGCAGATGCAGACGAATACTCTGAATCAGCCTCAATCCGTTCGTGAAAATATCATCGAAATTTCAGTGGCGGTGAATCCAGGCCAAGTCATTCAATTCTGTAATGTCGAGCTCAGCCAGGAGCAAATTTGCATGGCACAAAATTCTAAGTGGGATCCCGTGATCGGACAATGTGTGCCGGTCGAAGCATGCACCATCATGGGTCGGTTTGCGCGAGCTAAGTCAAACCCTGCCAGTCAGTGTTGTGCACACTATTCATTCCCCTGGAAGAATCATATCACCCTCAACTCGACGTGTCCCGTTGGCTCAGTGGAACAATTTATTGGCGAAAAATATAACGGAAACAGCAGAACGTATAGCTGCGGAAAAAAGTGTACAGCGCCAATTCAAGATTGGGAAGACTTCTATGTTTGCCTTAAGTGCCCGTAATAAGTTTTTTCATAATCATCGCGGTGGAATCCTGATTTTTGTTCTGTTCGCGATCCTTGTCGTCATGTTTCTAGGTGGGATCATCATGGATCAAACCTCAAGGAGCAAGCGCCAGGAAATTCTTCGGGCTCAAAGGGATGAAATGCTTCACATGGTGAGAGCACTTCGCGACCAACTCCGTAGCGGTGTCTTGTGCCCACAAATTCTAGCAGGACAAACGTTCACCCCGACGAGCTACGGTATAGATCAAGTTTTGCAAATTAATACGGGTTACAAAAATAACCCAGGGCCCATCAAAGCTGGCTGGAGTTATAGCAACAATTATTTAGCTTTAGCGACGGTGTCTTTGCGCTTTATTTCTCCAGCTCAGCAAATGTATTTAGGCAGTGCGATCAATCGGACCGTGCGCCTGGCAACGAATCCAACTTGGCCAACGACTTGGGCCGGTGGTATCCCTGCCTCTGAGCGAGTGTTAACTAAATACAAGGCCCTGGTGATTCTGACTCCACAGAATCCGGAAATCTTTTGGAATACTAAAAAGAACCCGGACACCGTTATTCCGCTCTTCGTTTCTGTGAATGGTTCAGGAGCGATCAGCCAATGTCACGGGGAAGAATCCACAGCTGAAGCTTGCGAGGCCATGGGTGGGGCCTATGATGGGCGCTTTGCGCCGCCATTATACCGTTGCAATCCTGATTTCTATTGTTTCAAAGACCAACAGTATGTGGCTGCGGTGCCAGCCTGCACAACCCCTCATAAGCCCGAAGTCCTCAGTTATTTCGGTGGACAATATTTTTATTTCTGCTCATGGTGTAATCCCTAATATCAATTTCTTGGGGACAGATTAATCACTGCAAATATAAGAAAGGCTGACGGTATGAAAGCCATCAAATCGAAGGTTTTAGGGTATCACTTTTTAGTGGATTTTTTATCTTGTGACCCCGAAGTGATTAATAATTTAGAAAAAATTAGAGAGTACTTAATCATGGCGGCTCAGTTAGCCAACGCAACCATTATGAGCGATACTTTTCATAGGTTCAGTCCACAGGGGGTGAGTGGAGTTGTGGTCATCGCAGAATCCCATATGGCAATCCATACGTGGCCTGAATTTGCTTGTGCGGCCGTGGATATTTTTACTTGCAGCGAAAAAATGGATGCACAGAAGGCGATCGATTATTTAGAAAAAGCTTTTCAAGCCAAGAATATAAAAATTAAAAAAATTGAGCGGTGTCACGATCACTGACCTGAAGCCACCGGACCCAGCTGAGAGGATTGCGGAGTTGGTCTTAGACGAATCGATTGATCAAGCCATTTTTCAACGGCGGGATTTTTTTGATTTAAGCGCCAAATATATCCATCAAGAATATAGTGAGTGACCGAAATCCCCGACAAGCACGAAAGGACGATCAGACCCACTATATTATCGTATTGAGTTGTAAAAAAAGTGTACAAGGATGTACCTATAAGTCCCATGATCACCAATGGAAAATAAAAAGAAATAAAGCTAGTTTTTTTAACTTCAAAAATTTGTTTTTTATAGACAAAAAAAGTAAGGCCCAAATACGGAACAACATGCAAAATATCGATGAGCATCGTCTCATCTCCACCAATTTTTAAAACAATTCCGCCGTACCATGCGAACCAAGTGGATCCCAAGACGATCAGCTGTCCCAAAGAAACAGAATAACCTTTGCTGAGATGATAAATAATTTTTAAAATAAAAAATACGTTTAGCGTCCAATGGAAAATCATTAAAATAGAATAAATATTTTCTGAAGGGTAGGTCAAAAGGTCATTTTGAAAAATCCAACCAACACGGTTTTGGGCTGCGGGATTAAAATGCCAAAGCAAAATTGGAACAAGAGTAAAGTTATAAATCATAAAACTTAAAAGTCGTTTATTCATTTTATGAATCAGGTTTGATTTTATTTCTGAATAGCGAATCCAGCCATACTGTTGCTTCATCAAGTGATAGATATTTAAATAAGTAATAACCCTGAAAGTCCAAAATTCAGAAGCTCTAAAGGCAAAAATAAGAGTGAGGATGACCATTATAGGCAAACCAATAAAAAGAGATGACTGCTTCCGAAGCTGAGCAGGGTCTGAGAAGATTCTATAGCCCGTTGAAAAGGCGTGGGGCAGATCTATTAAAGCTGTGAAAAGCCACTCGATCAAAGCGACTCGAATGTAAATATGGGTTCCACCTAAATTAAATAAGTGGGACGGGCCCCATTCACTGACATCCAAGCCAAAAACAATTAGTAAGCCGATAAGAAGGGGAACAACGAAAAGTAAAAAGTCATTTTTTGCAGAAAAGATCCATCCTGTCGACTTTGGAATCCAATGGGTCTGGCTGATCATCTTTATGTTTTAGTGCCCAGATCTTGGGTCAGGTCATTCAAGGCATCCGTCAGCTCGGTCAGATCATCGCCGTCTCGCAGTTTAATTCGAGCCTGGTAGTTTCCTTTTTTCATTTCTGAGATGTGATTCAAAATAGGAACAAGGCCGCCCAGAGTTCGATTGATAAATTTAAGCCAGGCGTAAAACGAATAGGACCCAAAAACGAGAATAAAAATGACGATGAGAATTAAGGATGTATTAAGGGATTGATTGATCAGATCCATGACATCTGGATCCACATGGTATAACTCTGACACCTGAACTAAAGTTTTCCTGATAGAGACAAGCAGGAACTCGATCCCGATGCCCATGATAAGAAAAGAGCCAATCATAGTGACGGCATAAATTCTAAAAGTCCGCTTCGAGTTGAGTATTGTAGTTATCGTTCTGCGCTGATCAGTCATGTTAACACCCTCTTATCGGTGCTTAAATTGTAACCGAAATAAAGAGGGTGTCAAAAGTGAAAGTGGAAACAAGGCTACATTTTATGTGGATTTTTTTCGTGAGAGTCGCCTTCGTAAAAACTGTGGTATGTTTGTAAGTCAAACTTCCAGCCATCTGTCTTTTTAACAAAGGGAATTAATCGCTTTTGACCCTGGGATTCGCTTTCGATGATCGCGTGGTCCTGAGCCACAATTTCCGTACCGCAGGTCAGGTCTTGCATCTTTTCAAAATATTTACTGCCCATTTTTGCAAATTCAGTCTTATTCATTTTCATTTTTTTATGATGGGCCGGCATCGCAGTCGTCCATTTGGTCATGCCTTCGAAATTTTTACTTTTAGCGCTGTCGACGATGGCTTGGCAAACGCTGGTCGGCGTGCTTCCAATGGCTGTCGTCGTGGTTGTGGTCGTTGTTGTTGTTGTTTCAGCTGCAGACACTGTTAATCCGGCTAAAACTACGATTGATGTTATTATCAATTTCATAAAACCTCCTGTGGGATCGATGGGACGACAATTTATATCCAGAAGCAAGGTTAAAAAACCTCCTCAGTTCACTAAATATAACTATATTTGAATCCACAAATCACCCCAGTCCTCAGTGCGTAACAAGGGAATTCTGTTTTGTCGCAAGCGCGCCTGAATCAGTGGATGAGGATGCCGATATTTTTTGTAACGCGCTGACGAAATGGCCGCCCAAGGGTGATGTAATTCATCGATCAGATTTTGTGAACTGCTAAATTGGCTGCCATGATGACCTAGTAACCACCATTTAATTTTTAAATCCCTGGTTTTACGCGCCCACCAGCGCTCCTCTGAAGCTGTGCTATCTCCAGGAAATAGCGCTTGCGCTGCTGGGAGATAATAGACGCGACTAAGATCATTAGATTGTTTTCCGTGGACAGAGTCCTCGACCTCTTGAACTTGTGAAGGCGCATCGCAAAGCGTGAGTTGATCAAAAAGTTTTTGTTTCCTGGGGCTAGAGATTTGCCGGGTCGATTGAAAAAGGCATACTTTTGGCCAAGAAGATAAGCGCGGAATAAAGCCAATATGATCCCAATCATCATGTGAAATAAAAAGTCTATTTTGTTTGGCTCGACATAGCCTTTCAACGGCCTTGGGGAAATGTTCCCCGCCCGCATCGAAATGCCAGCACTCTTCCCCGACAAGGACCGTGGTCCACGCGCCCTGACCGACATTCCAAATAATCATATAAGGACGTGGTGACTCAGGAAGGGTGATAGGGCTTAGGATCAGCAAAATCAAAACAGCCAGCATCATGTCTTATAAGTCCTTTGATAGAAAACTCCGCTGAATTGCAAGATGAAATGTAAGCTCAAAATCCATAGCCATCCCTTAAGATAAGAGGGAGGTTCTTTAATAGCCTCAAATTGAAACTGATGACCAAGATCCAGACTGGCCCAAAAAAAAGTCATGACAATTTCTAGAACCATTAAAAAAAATGAATTTATAAAAGCCAGTATGCAAAGCGGGAAAAGAAAAAAGGCAGTCAATGTCCCTAAAGTCACATTCCATAAAATCGAAAGAGGGTGAGCGCCTCCCATGCTTTGAAGAAGGGGAAGCAAAATCAAAAATACCCAGCCGCTTGTGACTAGTAAATGTTGAGCTGAGGAGTGATTTTTATTTTTAAAAGTCGCAGCCAGCGCTAAGGCCAGGGCTGCGGCCCAGCTCAATTGCAAAGAAAAGGATTGGCACCAATCCGGAAAAAGTGACAAGGTGAAGACACCCGTCAAAAAAACAGTCTGCGGACCCGTGAGGAAGAGTTTTTTTTCGACAAGGAAAAATCCTAAACTCCAGCCGATTAAAGATCGAACACAAGGCGCCTGCAAGCCAGTCATTAAAGTAAAACAGAGCAAAATAAAAAATAAAAAAAAGCGAGACCATCCTAGAAAAATTAAAATTTCGCTGATCACGACCAGCTGTCCGGCGGACACAACAAAAATATGAATCAGCCCCGTGACTTGAAGGGCCATATAATTATTGGGATCTAAAACTTTTTCGCCGCAGACTAATGATGCGATCGTTCCTCTTTCTTTTGAAAAGCCGGGAGTCATTTCTTGGCAGATCGTTTGTGTTTTTTTAGCAAGACCTGCTAGAAAATTTGGCAAATCAAGAAAATGTGAAATGCTTAGGATC
>JAYWEQ010000176.1:0-15707 GCA_043779185.1 Pseudobdellovibrionaceae bacterium | reverse complement strand
TTTTCAACTTTTATACCCGAAGGTTCCGTCAAAGGTTGTTTGATTTGGCTTTCGGGTCTGACTTGCACCGATGAAAACTTTATCACTAAGGCTGGCGCGCAAAAATATTTAGGACAAGAAAAATTAATGGTGATTTGCCCGGACACCTCTCCAAGGGGATTAAATTTACCCGCGGAAAATGAGTCCTGGGACTTTGGCTCAGGCGCTAGTTTTTATTTGGATGCGAAAACGCCGGGTTACAAAGATCATTATTTGATGGAAACTTATGTTGCAAAAGAACTCCGTGAATTGATCCTGACACAATTTAGCGTGCCTTCAAATTCGATTGGGATTTCTGGCCATTCAATGGGTGGACATGGGGCGCTGACCTTAGGATTAAAACATCCTGAAAAATTTTGCTCGATTTCAGCCTTCTCGCCGATTGTTCATCCCAGTGAATGCGCTTGGGGTATCAAGGCCTTTCAAGGATACCTTGGAAACGATCAAACCCTTTGGCCTCAGCACGATGCCACAGAACTTGTTAAAAAAGGATTGCATCACTCGCACCGAATTCTTATTGATCAGGGATCCAAAGATGAATTTTTAGAAAAACAGCTTTTGACCCTTCATTTTTCAGAGGCTTGTGGCAAAGCCGGGCAGGCCATCGACCTTCAATTTCGTGAAGGCTATGACCACAGCTATTATTTCATCTCAACATTTATTGAGTCGCATATTCAATTTCATGCTGAAGCGATGTCTCAATAATTAACTTCCGAGCAGTGCTTTTTTAACAAGAGCCTCTAAAAAGTTCATCAAATAGGGATTTTCTATCATAGTTTGAATAAAATCAAAATACCTTAATTGGTCTTTAGGCATAGAGAGACCATTCAGTCTAAAATAAAAATCTGTCGTGACCATTCTGAAGCGTAAATTTAATTCGAAGGCAATTTTTGATAAGGCCCGCATGGATTTCTTTTGGGGGCCCGAAAAACCAAAGCCCTTTTTTTCGATGAGGGAAAGAATTTTTTCAAATTTTTGATCCGTTAAAGTGGGTGTTAAGAAATTAGCATGAAGGTAGCATAAAATCATAAATTGCATAAATAATTCTTCGCCAATTTCTTGCATGGCTTTTTTTAGATTGCTTCTGTCTTCAAACATCACGACATAGGAATTCAATTCAAAGAATATTTGGTGAACTGGATCCGTCGCTTCAGTGACCGCCAAAAGTTCGCAGGTGTTTGCAAAAGACTCTTCGATCAACCGACTTAGAATCAGTAATTGTAAATCAGAGTTATTTGTTAAACCGGGTGCTTTTGGAATTTCTTGGGACAGGCCCCGGGCGACAGCATGGCAAGATTCGTGGAAAACATGATTCCCTTTTAAGTTATCAGAAATATCATCCCAGAATATGTTTTGCGGAAGCTTGTTGTGAATTTGCTGAAGAACACTGACGTTGTCGAAGTAAGGAATTATTCTTTCTGACAAAATCCACTCTAATTGACTTAAAGGCAGGGCCTGATAAAGGGGGTATGACCCTAAGCTAAAAGTAAATTTCTGTGCCAGCGTCGACATTCGAATGTTTCGGTATATTTTATTGTGAGCTATCAAATAGCCATCACCAAAGTTTTCTTTTAAACCTTGGGCGTCGAATTGTTGATGCTGATCCCAAAGCCGACCTAATTTCAAAAGACTCCCATTAAAAAAATATAAGAACAGTTTAGATTTCCTTTTGGTGTTTGAAACTGAAACATATTTTTCCAAAACTCAGAAGTCGCCTCATTTTTTGGAATCTTGTAACTGTTTGAATAATAAAGTCCACTCATGCGACCTTCTGTTTTTTTAAATTCAGTGGAAGAAACTTTTGATTCAGCTTCAAATGTTTTTTCAAATTCAGAATAAAAATCAGTCATCCAAAGTTTATAGTCCGAGGTGGTCACCCAGGTAGGAAAAGTATTCCCATGCAGGGGGCCGAAGCTTCCTGCAATTGAATTAATGATATTTTCTTTTTGGGAAAAAGATTTGAAATAATTCTCAGGGTCGTTATGAATGACAGCTGCAATATCCTTATATATATAAAGGTCAGCTAAATCCCTTAACACAATTCTTCCGGTGGGTTTGTAATCTTTAGTCATTTCTATTAAGAAATTTTGTGAATGGGGAGAATCAAATTGCATTCCAGTCCTAGCCGCTAATTCGCCCAAGGCTCTTCCGACTGGTTTGATATAATTTTCGGTCCAATAAGTTTTGGGGTCTTTTGAACCATTTTTCTCGGCAATCATTTTACCAGTACCTTCGTGGAGAACTGAAAATCCAGGGACATAAATCATGTCTGATGTAGAATCATTAAGAAAGCCAAGATCTCTGATGACCACAGCTTGGTCGAGATCGCCAATTGAAAAAATCGCTGGTTCATCAAGTATGATGATGTTTTTAAAGGCTAATTTTTTTTGCACGTCTGCTAAAAACTCAGCATTAAGTCTTGAATCGATCGCTTCCCCAATGGGCTGCTTTTTGTCTGACCAATGGCCTCCGGTTTTATTTGTTGAACTTTTGACGGAAAATTGAATTTCCTGTTTTGGATCCTCGACAATATAGGATCTTGAGGCTGTTTGATATCCAGTAAAGTAGTATTTTTTAGTTAAATGGATGCCTTTATTTTGAAAGTGTGCAGCGACTTCATTTGACCAAAGGGTGTCCTCTGGATTTAGAATCCAACGTAGATATGTTTTCCCTCGTTTTTTAAATAGCAGATGTTTCAGGTATTCAGGTCGTAGACGGTCCGATAAATTGGCCTCTAAAAATTCCACAGGAATTTCAAAGTGCGGCATTTGAATCGGATTTTCATTCCGAGAGGAAACTGCATTCGCCTTAGTTTCAAAGTGAACTAAAGTCTTCGCAGCAGGCGTTAAAGAAAAAGCGGAGGTCGAAAGAAGAAGACTCCATAAACACAAAACGGCTCTATTTTTATTCACCTTAGACTCCTTGATATACGTGCTGTTGTCCAAAAGGACTGGAACTAGCAAAATCCTCTTACGAAATTAATGCCGATTCCTTTAGGGTCTAAAAGCTATCTGGGAACTTCTGAGTGATCACATTTTTGACAAGCCGACAAAAAACGATCTCCTGTTGAATTTTTAGACAAGCGTTTGCCTTAAATAAGCTGTTCTCATTTTGAGACATCCCAGGGCTGCTGGAATTGATCTAATGCGCCCAATTTTTGCTTTCTCTTTAAGTTAGATTTAAGAGTTATTAGGGAGACCTATGAATTGGTTGCGTAAAATATTATTCTTTAGCATCTTCTGCCAGTTCGGCCTTAGGCCAGCATTGGCGCAGAACCAAAGCCAGGATCAGACCCCTGTTGTCATCCATCCATCCAGTGCCGAAGCCTTACGACAGCAATCACCACATAAAATAAATGAAAAATTGATGAACGAATTAAAAAATATTGGCCTGGCGACCCGAGCTGGCGTCAGTCATTCAACAATCCGACTTCTTCCAGAATCGGCCATGTTCTTTGGAGCTATGGGTTCTGTCGTGGCCGTTCAGGCCTTCAGAGATTACGCACAAAATCCAGTCGCATTTAAGCAGTTTTTAGAGCATCAACTTTCACCCGTCGGAGCCTTTAGTTTTTGGACATTTATGGCTTCCCAAGGGGTTACTTCAAACCTGCTAAGCATGTACTTAAAAAATCCCAAATTTCAATATATGATTCCTTACCTTGGGATGAGTGTTGGTTTTGTTGCACAAAGTTTTGTTTCAGAAATTGTCGCGGATCCCAATGTTTGGGCCTGCTCGAAAATTATGATGGGCCTTGAGAAACCAGGGCTAGCGTTGACAGACAAACAAAAAGAATCTGGTCTTAGTGAAGATTCTTGTTCAGCCGCGCATGAGCATTTTATTTTAAGTAAAAAAGTGAGTCAGCTGGCGCCAGGATTTGCTTCGATGATGATGGCCAGCGTCGGTGCAGCCGTTGCACAAAAGATTCTTATTAAAGGAGCCACCGAAATTTCTGGCGTCGATGTCGCTTTGTGGTTTGTGCCCGGTGCCTTGGAAGTGAAAGGTCTTAAAATCGTCTTAATCGATGGGTTAAGAATTGGGTTATTTGTGCACATCCAATCGCTGATTGACCGACCCGTCACATTGGGATGGAAAAATATGGTGGATTCCCGATTAATGATGGATTCCACGGTCGACCTCAGCCGCGAGATGAATCAGATGAAGAAAAAGCAATGGTTAGGTTCTGATCAAGAATTAAAAGCATCGATGAAAGATCTACATGAAAAAATGCAAGCTTGGCGGATGGCAAATCTTGCCGAGGTTTATGAAGCCCATAGCAACTGGCTAGAAGCGATCGGTCAACTGACCAGCATGTATTCCTCAAGCTATTCCTATTATAATGCATTTATTAATGAGATTCGCAATTCTAGGTTTAATGAATCTAAATTAAAACTTCTTGAGCGAGCCTCACCTTTTATTGGAGTGGTCGGGAAAGGCGTGGGCGGAAAATATGCAGACCAATATTTTACAAGTCCGCAGCTGGTTGAACAATATCAACTTCAAACCATCGATCAGGTGATTTTGAATTCTGAAAAAGATTTATTAGGTCCTGAAGCTGCTGGTCTTACGCCAGTGGATAAAAAAGAAGTCCAGGGGATCTTGAATTTCTTTAAAAGTGAAGACCTTTGGCAAATTACAAAAGGATTTGCAGCTCTTGAAAAGGCTCGATCAATAGCTTATCAATATTGGGTAAATGATCGGGGCTATATTGCCTTTCTAAATAAAATGAAAAAATCTTTAGGGAATCCGCAGCCGGCAGTTTTACCTGGTCAGGGTTTTAATATAAGCTATCTTCTATCCCCAACAAATTTTGAGACCGTTAAAGACACCGCCTACTATCGACACGTAGGGACCTATACGACAGAACATATCACTGATTTTTTGATGATGCAGATGATTTGTGGCCCTGATCTGGAAAAGAGGGAATCCAGTGCCATTAAAACTTATATGGGTTTTCCATCGGTTTTTTTGCCGCCCCAAATTAAAGAGGCGAAGGATACTTTCCTTTTCTGCAAAAGCCCTTTTGAGACTCCATCTAATAACACGATCTATAATGCTGAAATTAAAATCGGCGACAAAAAATACATAGGATTTCCCAGCTATTTAATTCATGAATCCCGCGCTTCGATTGTCGGGGATCAGAAGGTGTCAAATTTCACAAATTGGTGGGAATCAAAAACAGAAACACAGATGAAAAAAGCTTTCGAAAGTTTTCAAAAATCTTATCAACAGATTGTGATTAAATTGATCGAAGAAGTTTTTAGGACGGATCAAGATCGGCTTAATTTAAGTCCGTTCGCGAATGGAACTATTAAGGCTTCTGCCCAGGAAGAAAAAATTTACCTTTCTATTTTGCAAGATCTGATAACTCCCACAGCACGGCTTGAATTTGATTTTGATCGTCTTGCGACTTGGAATCCTACGGAGCCAAGCTTGAAAGGGATCGTGAATCAAATAGATCGCTTAAGCCAACTTTTGAGGGAAAAAGTAAAAGTCGTTAATTTTAAAGGGAAAAAAGTGATTGTATCAACCTTAAAGAATTCAGAAATGACACTTCAAATGAATTCAATAAAAGAACAGATCAATGAAATTTCCAAAAGACTAGGTCTTAAAACTAAATCGGAAAAGTCTTTAGTGCACCTAACCCAAGTTCAGAAAGATCTTGCTAGCTCTTGTCTGGATAAGTTGCAGGACTTGGCCATGGAGATTGTTAACTATGGTTCTATGGCCAACGCCGTCAGTTGGGATCAGCTGAATGAAAGTTCAGGCACCGATGAACAGAAGCAATTCGAAGAAAAACAGAACCAGACTTTAAAAAAATTAACTAATAAAGTGGTACGAAGCTTGCAAAATTAAGGTTTGACGGTGGAACCCAACCTTATCGGCATTAAGATAAGGCTTGAATGACAAATTAGGCTGTTTTGAAAAAAGTTTTGACGATCACTAAAATTAAAATAACTAAAAGGGAGTTTGCATGAAAACAAAGTTAGTCTTAGGCATGGTAGCTGCAGCAATGACGATCTCATTTTCAACAGCGTTTGCAGGTGGAGCGCGGGCCGTGGATATGATGCCCGAGTATTCTAAAACGGTGAAAGAAAGCGTTTTCCATGGCCAGATGACGGCAGCAGGTTTGAGCGGTGCTCAGATGAAAATTGCGCAGGATAAGCTGGTTAACAATGCTCTTCTTAAAGTGGATAGCCACGCCTTAACAGAGGCTCTTAATAAGGACAGTTCAAAAAAGGCCCAACGCATGGAAAATTTAGCAGTGATTATAGCAGCGACAAAAATGGCTGCAAAAATCAGCGAAACTGATAAGGTCGAAGGCGATTCTTTGCAAAAAGCAGCGCAAGCTTCCGCCAAAGTGATCGCTAATTCATCCAAAGTTGGTCTTGATAAATCTTCAGAAGAAATGAAAGAAGTTTCTGAGGCTCTGATTAAACTAGAAAGCTTGCCGGAGTCTATTTTGACTCGATTTAGCAAAGCTGAAAGAGATTCGTACACTCAAATTATTGAGAAGCAAGACGAGATTTTGGCGGCTGACTCTGGTCCCTTAACAAGATCTTCTGTTCAAGGAAAATCATTAGAAGCTGCCTTTGTTGAAGCCATTATGCAGGTTAAAGGCGTCGATCGCGCGACAGCTTTAGAGACTGTTCGTAAACTGTCGAAATGCGTTTAATTTTACTGAAAGTCCGTGATTTCTGGGGGCCTTGAGCTGATTTTTTTAAGGCATTGTTTTTCAATAGAACTAAGGCCTTCGAAGATTAAGCCAACGCCCGCCGGATAAACTCCGGCCCCTTGGGTTTTCCTAACTAATTTAGCTGTGCAATGAATTTCGCCGTGTCCCTCTAGGTGCAGGCGAATTTCAAAACGTTCACCTAATTTAAGGGACACAAATTCATCATCTTTTAAACCTTGAACAAAAAGCCCAGTCTCGGAAAGATCAAAAGACTTTTTATGCAATGTCGCCCCCCGAAGCCAAGGCGACAAAACAACGGGCACATCCAATTGATTACGAGGAGACCGATCCCACCACTTAAGCTTTGGGTTTTTTATAACATGCATTGTTTGTTTTTCCATCAGAAGGCCCGAAATTGAAATAAACCCAAAACTTGCAAGGCTTGTCTGAGTCATACTAAAATCAAGAGCAACGTGGCCCACCCACCAGTTATTAAAAAGAACTGTTACCACAGTGGCTGGCAATAAGATCCGAAGGCTCAGATGGGCGCGCAGCGCAGACCAAGCCGTTGCAAAACAAAGCGCCATCACAAGAACATTGAGCCAAGTTATATTTTGTACCAGTTGTGAAAAGTCCTGCAGTAAGCCCGCTTGAATGGGAATACTGACGGCGATAAGCATCAATGCGATGGCAAAAAAAGTTAAGGCTAGGGGCCGTCGATTCATTGAGCCTCCGACGAGAAATGATAACAGTAACTCTGAACGCTATTGACGTATTTGAAGGCCTCTTTTAAATCATTGTCATCCAGCCAATCTGGGCCGTATTTTTGAATTCGGTTTTTAACTCGACTGGCGCCCGAGTTGTAGCTGGCTAAAATAACTTCCGAGTACGGGACATCAGGGTGAGACTGTAATAAGGATCTATTTTCGATAGAGTTCCAATATTCTCGCAAATAATTTAAATAAAGCGCGCCCCCTTCAATAGCTAGCTCGGGGTCCAAACGCCAATCATCCTGAGCGCTGATCTTTTTTTGGCGAATTAACGAGGCCACTTCTTTAGAATCCAAATTTTCGATACGAGCATCGCGGTGCCATTGGGGCCGGAGTTTTTTTAATTCATCATCAGCCACCGAGGTCACTTGCGTGAGCCCCAAGGCTTTCGATCGACTGACCATTTCAGCATCAAAGCCTGATTCTTGGGCGATCAGGCCTGCTAGAAAAGAAGGATTTATTTTATTTTCGTTCGCTAAATAAGTGATCTTGCCGACATAATTTCTTTCTGGCTTAAAAGGCGCAATGGAGGCGATCGTGCGTGGATTTTCCATCGAGCATTCTGGGGGCAAGTATTTGAGTTGGCTGATAATTTGGCCCTGGTTTTTGATATAGATATCAATTTGATGGCGTCGATCTGGCAGAAGTCTTAATTTTGGATAGATGTAAACCACTTGTTTGCCATCTTGATCACTGGAAAGAGCGTGGCGCTCGAAAGCTTTTGTGACATCTCGGTGATTGTAGATGACATTAATTTTTATATCCTGACGGGCAGTGCTTGTGGGCGTATATTCGACTTTTAATGAGGACGCTTTATGAAGCACCTGCCGACGAGGACTGATATCTAGGTCTTGTGAAGATTTTTCGGGGGAACTCTTAAAAAAATGACCATCACCAGTCCAAAAGTCTAAGCCTCCAAACGGGGTGGTCGGGCCAGCGCAACCCATCATCATAGTGAAAGTTAGAAATATTAACTTCATGCTTCCTTCATTCTATCATTTTATAGAAATCATAAAAGTTTATGATTTTGGGACATTTTGTAAGTTAATAAATTCGTTGAAAACTTAGCCATTTCAATCGCCAAGTCTGAATTCAAATATGAAACTGTATTCTGTGGTCCAGTCTGCATTTTAGAGAGTGTCTCAAGCTAAGACGGTTCAGGATGAATATTTTAGATTGCTAACAAAGGTCTTGGACCAGAGTTTCATAAACAGATTTGGAAACTACAGAATTGGGCTCAGTAAATTGCGGATTTTATCGATAAGAAGTTATGCACTTTTGGACTCTTTTTGCGTCTTTTATAATTTCAGTGGTTTTGACGTTTGTAGTCCATAAGGCTGCGCTCAAATTCAATATTAATCCAAAGAAGGATTATCGTCGTCAACAGAAAGGCGAGATCGCCTTGTGGGGTGGTCTAAGTCTTTATTTGGCCATGGGGGTCGGATATTTTATTTGGCCACAAGCCCAGCTGTTAATGATTCTTTTACCAGCGTCTGTTCTTATCTTTGTTGGAATGCTGGATGATCGCCATGAAATAAAAGCCGTCACAAAATTCGCAGCCCAATTTATTGCGGCCTTTGCTTGGCTGTATCTTTACGACGGTCCAAATCTTTTGCTCAGTGCAGGAATTTCACCAATGATAGGGCTTCCGTTAAGCACTCTTTGGATTGTGGGGCTGTGCAATGCCTTTAATCTTATCGATGGAACGGATGGGCAATCTTCTATCGTGGGTCTAGTAGGTTTTGTTTTGATTGGCGTCAGTTTTCCAACCTTGCTTCCCATTTCCGCCATTCTTGTCGGCGTAACCTTAGGTTTTTTAGTTTTTAATTTTCCACCTGCAAAAATTTATTTAGGTGAAAGTGGCAGTACATTTTTAGGTTTTTGCATGGCCACCTTAACCTTGTCATTGCCTGTGACCGGTCCCAGCTTAAGTTTGCCTATTATTTTAGGAGCGCTTTACTTGGTGGCCTTCCCTTTGACAGATACGGTCCTTGCGATGGGTCGAAGGAAGCTGAATAAACGGCCACTTTTTTCTGGAGATAAAGATCATATCCATCATACTTTGCAAAAGATGGGATTCTCCAAAATACAAATTTTAATGATTGTTGGTTTTATGGTTTTTTTCGGAGATCTGACGGCCTACAATTTATTTCAAACGACCAGTTGGTCTTCAGCTTTGATTTTAACCTTAAATAATGCCTGCCTCATGAGTTTTGTCCTTTACGGGCTTCATTACACAAAGAAAGTGGCAGCCCAAAAAATTTCATATTTTGGAACTTCGCTGTTAGAAAAGCACATCCCACACCTCAATCAAGAGCTCATCGATATCCAAGCAAAAAAAGCTTATCTGCTAGATCTTTTGCCTTATTACTCAGAACTGCAGTCTCGTGGGATTGCAACCATTGTCGGGTTCGTGAAGGAGATTTCAGAACAGCTTTCCGTCAATCCAAATTACAATTTGTACTCAGTGGGTTCTTACTCCATCGCCGTGATTTATAAAGAAAGCAGTTCTTGGAATGAAAATGAAAAACACAAAATAAATCAAAAACTAAAAGAGCTTTTCTTAAGTTTTGAAGTCTTAAGAAGCCTATCAGAAACGCCTGAAGGACTTCAGTACTTTGACGAAAAAAATATTTCAGTCCTACTTAATATGATTCCGGCTTTTGTAAAAGAACTAGAAAAGGCTCCGCTCCGCATTGCCGGTTAGGAAGCCTGCCTTTAATTTTAACCAATCATCGGTCGGACGTTGCGAAGGATTGGTTCTGCGACAGAAGTGTCTTTTGGGAGTATCGCATCGCGATTATCTTTTCGTTGCTGTTTCAAATCTGTGACGGATTTAAGACCTTTGTTAAAGCGCCCTAACCAGTCAACCATCTTTTGATTTTCTTCCACTGAAAATTGTCCCATGATGCTGTTCAAGCAATCAAAAAACTCGGGCCGAATTTGATTAATGAGTTCTTGTCCCTTTGCAGAGATTAAGATCATACAGGCGCGGCGATCGTGAACGTGCATATGCCGAGTGATAAATTCTGCCTTTTCCAAGCTTTGTAACAGCCCAGAAATCGTGGCTTGGGTCACTCCACATTGCTGAGCCAGTTCTGACGGCATCATTCCTTCGGGAGTTGAAGATAATAATAGCAGCAGCATAAAGCGTCCCGTTGAAACGCCATAATTTGAAAAGTACGATTCCATCGAATTTTCCAAATCACTGGTGACTTGGCGCAATGACAAAAAAGAGTAAAATGAAAATGCATCTATTTCTGGGCACAACTTTGTAAGTCCCTGCAGAAACTCTTGATCGCAAGGAAACTCTGTTAAAAAAATCTTTGGCATAAAAACCTCACTTAGTTAGCTAGCCTTTTAAAAGGCCGATTTTAATTTCATGCAGCAAATAAGCTTTTATTTTTAAAATTCGCGCTGCTGGATTGTTAGCTTCTAAAATCATTTGCATTAAAAAATTTCTTTGGCTGATAAGCTTGCATTCTTTGGAAGCCTTCTTTTCCCAGGGTCTTATTTTTGGGCCTAAAGTATTGGTGTATTTCAAGCGGTCCTGAATGGCTTCGCCAATTTGAGATTCACTTTTTAGGTTCAACCAGTCACGCAGCCAATGAATATCTTCATCAAAAACAATAAAGGGTTTAGCCCGCACGAAAAGATTAATCAACTCCATTTTTTCCGATGTAGCCAGTGCTTTAGAAGTTGTTGGCTTGTTCTGGACAACGTTGCCCGTGACTAAAAATGTTGTTTTAAAATCCAGATTCTCGATTTTAAATTTCTTAAGTCCTTCAAAGCAAACTAGGACAGAACCGTCTTGAAGGCGAATGATACCAGACATTTTGCACAGCGTTCCCACTGTGTAAAGATCGGCTTTTGAAGCTGGTTTATCTTGTTCGGTTTTCTTCTGGGTGATCAGCACAAGCTGCTTATCATATTGTGTTTCCGCCAAAAGCAGGGCGTGAAGAGAGGGCTTTCGATCGACAAAAATGTTGGCGGAAGTTTTTGGAAAAAGAACCGAATCACGAACACTAATATAGGGGAGTTTCATTCTTCCTCCTGAAAGCAGAGCCTATTGTTTTTGACTGAGATTTGCTCCCAGTAAGGATGAAGCAGAGGAATCTGAGCGACCTCAAAGCACATACGATTCAACTTTATAATTGGAGTGGTTCCAATATTGACTTTCTGAGATCTGACAACATTTGTAACATCATTAAAAAATTGTTTTCGAGTATAAAATAGATCTGGCAACTGACAGCTGAGGGCACTGGCAATTCGGCGAAGCGTAGAAAGCTTCAGATCCACTAAACCAGACTCAATTTTAGCAATCTGCTGCTGCGTGGTTTCGCAGGTCCGAGCCAGATCTGCCTGGGTAATGCCGCGCTGTTTTCGAATCTGTTGGATTCTTAATTCCATTCCGAATATCCTTTTATGCCTTGAAAGATGTAAAGACTAAAATACATCTTAAAAGATGTAAAGATTAAATTCGAGGAAAGTTTGTATTTTGATTTCTTCGACGTCTAAAGCAAATAAACCTGGTTACAGCGGCATTTTGGGGTAAATTTTTCTTGTTTTTCTACTCTGCGTCGGCTTAGATCGGACCCATGAGAGAACAAAATATTCATGAAGTTTACCACCGCTACGCTAAGTTCTATAACGTCTACTTCGGTAAAATCCTGAATCCAGGCCGAGTGAAAGCCATTGATGTCGCAAATCTGAAAGACGGAGAAAAAGTCCTTGAGGTGGGTGTTGGGACTGGCCTTTCCTTGCCGCTTTACCCGGAATCGGTCGAGGTTTGCGGGATCGATCTTTCCAAGGCCATGTTAGCAAAGGCTCAGCGTTTAGTGATTGATCAAGAATTAAAGAATATTAAAAGCTTAGAGATCATGAATGCCGAAAAAATGAGCTTTGCAGATAATAGCTTTGATGTCGTCATGGCGATGCATATTGTAACTGTGGTGACTCATCCGGATCAGTTTGCTCAAGAGATGCGTCGAGTTTGCAAGCCGGGTGGGCGGATCGTGATCGTTAATTATTTTCACGATCCAAGTCGGCCCATTGGCAAGGTCTCAGAATTGATGGCCCCCTATGCAAAGTATATCGGCTTTAAACCGGATTTTACTTTGCAAGAGCTATTGAATGTTTCAAAACTTAAAATTGAAAAACGGTTTCCAACAAATATGTTCAGCATCTGGGACGTCCTTCTTGTCCGAAATGACAAATAAAAAAAGCTTTTAGATTAAATCTAAAAGCTTTTGAGTATAGAACTCACGATAAGGGACATAGTGCTGATTAAAATCTTCCGGCGTGATTTCGTAAGGAATGCTTGGAACAGCCCCGTTGTTTTCAACTTCAACGCCGTCAGGGCGGTAAAACAAAGATCGAGTCATATTGATTTTCATCTGCGAAAAGTTAAGCGGTGTGCCTTCGGTCACATGACCGCCAGCTCCCATCGTGCGAGTTCCTAAAAGAACAGCTCGCTTATAGCCTCCCATTAAAGAAGGAAAGGCATCGCCGCCAGATCCGGAAAGTTCGTCGATCAACATGACAACTGGTTTCGAATATCGAACTGGATTTGGATAAGCAAGGTCGCCTTTTTCAAAAGAAATTTTTGAAGTCAAAAATTCGCTGGCCTTCCAGCTTTGCTGAAGTCGAGCCAAAATATCCTGGGCTTGCACATAAACTAAAGACAGCGGGTTCATGGTCTCGATCTCAGCCGTGGTGTTAAGAATATTTTCTTTGCTGGCAACCAAACGAAACTGTGTCGTTTGAACCGGGGCCTCGATAAATAAAGAAAGAATATGATGGAGCAGACCGACGGAGCCACCACAATTGTGATCCTGATCGATAATTAAACCAACTGTGTTCTTCTGCAGTTCTCCCACCAGGTATTCGTACATCGCAAAAGTTTGATCTTCAGCCGTGGCATCAGTGCCGATCAGTGGCATATAATGAGGAATCCTTAAATAGCCAATATTTCCCTTAGCGGTCGGGTAATAGTAAGCAACGACCGGCGTTTCACTGATGACGATGGCGCCCGCGGGTCGCTCAACACGACTTGTTCCTGAACACATATAGGTGGCTTCAATCTGTGGACCTAAAATCTCACTGAATAAATCTTTGATGGACAGTTCGTTGTATGAAAATCCCTGCTGATCAAAAAGGGGCATTGATTCTGTGGAAAAATCAAAATCTTTCCCAGTCACAACCCATGGCAGCTCGAGGGTGCGGATTTCTCCGGTGCCAAGGGCTTTAATCACCACTTTTGCAGTGCCAGAAGGAATCGCAAAATTAGTTCCTGACCGCGACGCTAGCGCCATCGTTCCAATTCTTAAAGCAGAGTGCGCGTAACCCATACCGCGGCGAAGGGAAAGGTCGCTGATCACACCCATGACTGGTTGGTCATCAAAAGTCAGGACCTCATCGCCTCGATGAATCGCAAATTGTGCTTCAGGTAAGGTTTTAGGGTCGACATCAGAAATAAGAACATGTCCAGAAACTAAATCTGTAATGAAACCCAGGCGAGCTCTTTTTTTAGAAGGAATACGCAGGCCAAAGTGACTGTCATGAAATTCCGCATTGAAACGCAAAACTAAATCATAGAATTCAGCATCCGTTTTTGAGGCTTCGATTTGGGTCAGATATTTTTTTTGTAAAGCATCGACATCGATATGTTGAATTTTTATTTTGTAATCCAAAGGACCATAGTTAGATTTGATCTGACCGATCAACTGTTGAAAGTCTAAGACCTTCTGTTCCGTCGACAGGCTTTTTGCAAAAGCTCCTAAACCCATCATCAAAATAAATCCAATAATGCCAAATTTCATGGGGCCTCCTGAGGCCGGAAACCTACGGCAAGGTGACTTTGGAGGCAAGTCTTAATCAGCCCGAAGGTTCAGTATTTTACCAAATACGGATGCGATCCATTTTGTCGATATACATGGCATCCTTTGCTTGGCATTGATAGGCCCGATAAAAAGCGTCCTGATGGATCACCTGCTGGTTGATGCGGGCGGTTCCTGAGGCATGCGGGTCGACCTTTAATAATAATTTTTGAAAATCAGGTCGTTCAACATGACACCACATCCTGGCATAGGCGACAAAAAACTTTTGTAAATCTTCAGGCGGGGCATTTTTTAGGTCCGGAAAGGTGGCTTCCAAAGAAAAAGTCATCCCGACATGATCGCCGATATTTTCACCTAAAGTCAGGCGGCCATCGTGGCCAATTTGGTTGAAGCGATCAACAAACGACTGGCCCCGTCGGGTGAATTCTCCCAAATCCTTCATGGACATCCATTGCCGCAACTTCCCTTCAGAATCATATTTCGAACCTTGATCGTCCACTGAATGGCCTAATTCATGGCCAACAATGCTGCCAATGGCGGCCGTGTTTTCAAGGTGGCTCATAGCAGGGTCGTAGAAGGGATACTGTAATATTCCTTGTAAAAGAACGAACTGATTGTCCTCCGAGGAATAATAAGCATTCAAGCCCAAGGGGCCCATTTCCCAGCGATCGCGATTTCGGGGAGATTTAACTTCGTCCCAAAGTTTTTCAAATTGAGCGCTTTTGGCGATGAATCGATTGGTGATAATTTTCCGAGAATCATATTTTTTTAAGGGAAGAAAGTTCCAATCATCTTCCTTCTGAGGTTTAATGATTTTTAATTGCGCCTTTGTGATTTTGTTTAAGCCCTCGGCCCGGGCCTTATCACTCAGCCAAGTATTCGCCTTCAGTCCCTGGATGATGGAGGCTCTGACTTTTTCTGCTAAGGTGATCACATCTTTATCTGGGAAGTCAGGGAATAAAACTGGAATTAATTCTTGATCCAGTTCCATCGAAAATGTGTGCGTGGTCAGGGTCGTGCATCTTTCGTCCCGGGGAGGTCTGACCTGCGGGCCGCCAAGATATTTCTTATTAAAATTAAAAACAGATTTAAAGTATTGCGGGTAGGCTTCATCCATGATCGGTTTTAATGAATTATATAACATCACGCTCTTGAGCTGTTCCAGATCACCTTGTTTAAGAGCTTGCTCAACAAATTGCATGGATTCAGGAGCCAGATTTCGCAGGCCGGTCTTTTCATTCAATTTTTGAAAATAAATATTAAGGTCAAAATGGGGATAAGTTTTAAGCCATTTGTCTTTTGGCCAGTAGGTATTTGATGAATATCGTTGGCGCATCTCTGCAGGCTTTGGGTAAACTTTAGCAAATTCAGTTTCAAAGTTAACCA
>JAYWEQ010000175.1:0-2775 GCA_043779185.1 Pseudobdellovibrionaceae bacterium | reverse complement strand
ATAGGTTTTAATTTTGGGAAATAATTCTTCCTCTTCCTCTTTAAGATGATGCGCGACCAGTTCGGCTAAAACTTTTGCTTTAGCCCCATCTTCGTCGGTCCACTCGGCTTGGAAGTTTGTGGATTCAAGTTCTTTGATCAACTGATCGGCCATCTGATGCTCTTCAAAGCCCTCTAAAATTTGAGGGCGAATTTCTTGAAGTTCTACCAAGGAATTATAAAGCGATTGCTCTTCTGCTTTTGAGTGAACTTTTAAGTTAAAAATAAATCGCTCAAGTTGTTTTTTCTTTTCCGAAGGAGCAACGTCTTCTTGTGTTAAGGCAGCCAACGATTCACGCAGAAGCTGATGATCGCGTTTGATCATTTGAAGAATGCTTTTGTTTTGAACAGATTTTTTCATCGGCACCTCTTTTTTAAAAAATGATAGTATGCAATTGCAGGACCAGGCCTCTTGCTCGAGAAGATGGAAGTTCCCAGGGGGACACGACTCCTAACTATTGATTGGATTCTGATCTCACTTGTTTTTAAGTCGCATCTTTGATCATATTTTTGATAATAGATCCGTTCAATCCAGCCCCGACTGGGGCAGCGTGCCCCAGTCTTTTAAGGGAGCCCCTTGCTAAAAGGCATTACAGTTACACTTTGACGGTTTAAAAGCTTGGACTCTAAATTGCAATTTAATCCGCGACAATGAGTGCACCTACTTTGAAGGAGATAATATGAAAAAGATTATTTTAATGTTTTCAATTTTAGCTAGTTTGTTTTCTAGCTTTTCTGTGGCTTTTGCAGCTGACGATACCGTGGACTCATCACGGACTGGCGATGCCGATGTGCGATCTCATCGTAGCTCTGGTGGGTTATTCGTTGAGCCCATGTTGATTTATTCTAAAAATGAAGCTTCGATAAAAACTTCGCAGCTGCCACTTCTGACTGGCGACAGCTCAGGAACCATCAATGATGCAGCGATTGGTGCAAGACTTGGTTTTCATGTGGCAGATATTTTTATTTTGGCGGCCGATGGTCGATATGGAAAATCCCGGTTTCAGGACTCGCTTTATTCGACGGCTGACGGATCAAATTATAATTATGGTGTGACAGCTGGAGTTCAAACGCCATTGGCCGGCATCCAATTATTTGGAACTTATATTTTGGGCGGTGTCTTTGATCCAGCGGCGGGCGCCAACAATATAGATATGAAATTTACAGACGCCCGGGGTTACAGAGTCGGAGCAGGCCTCCATATTTTGGCGGTCAGTGTAAATCTAGACTATCAAGATCTGACTTATAATAACTCGACGATTGAATCTTTTGGAAATTTCACTGTCAATCAATCATCAAAAGTGGATGCGACTCAGCGGGGTTACGCCGTCAGTTTAGGTTTTCCAATCGAATTATAATTTAATTAACGAATAATTAACGAAGACAAAATGGTCTTCCACAAAAGGAGTTAAAATGGATCAATCTTTAGATCGCAACTTGAATAAAGCAGGGGATAAAATTTTAAATGCGGGCCGGGATGCAAAAAATGCCATCACAGAATCTGCCCAGAAAATGACGGATTCAGCAAAAAATCTTGAGGTCCCTGCCGCCATCACAGAGCAATTAAAAGCCTTAAAAGAACAGTCACAAGTGGTTTTAGACCGCACTGAGGAGCTGGTTAAAAAGCATCCTTTCTATGCAGTTCTTGGCGCTGCGGCGGTGGGTGCTATCGTTGCTAGCCTTGTGAGCAGTGGTCTTTCATCGCGTCGCTACAATCGATAAAATTTTTTTGATAAAAAGGAAAAACAAAATGCTTCGACTTGTCACTCTGCTAGCTACTTATTTTATCGGAAAGTCCTTAAGCCACGTTAACGGTCAGGCCGGGACGGCTCCGCTGATGTTTCGCTTACCACTTCTTATGATCAGAAAAATTTTAAAGCTTTTTATGATTGGATTTGGAAGTTTGCTAGTCGGTGTGATGGGTTTAACATTTCTTTTGAAAGATATTTTTTTTCAATTGCAAGTGAACAGCCAAATACTCCTAACAGCCACCGCTGGAATTTCACTTCTAGTGGTCGCTGCGGGCTTTGGTATTTGTGTTTGGACTTTTCGTAAAAAGAATTGGGTGGATGCCGGAGATCTGACAGTTCCTGCCGAGCCCATCCTAGGTCAAGAGGTTCCTCATCAGGCAGACTTGATGACAGCTTTAATAGCTATGGCTTCAGATTTGCTGAATGAGAAAGCTCATCGGCGGGCGTCCCCTCTTTAGTGGGATCTGAATTTTAAAATGTTAAAAGTTTTAACAACCAAAAGGAGATTTTATGATCAACGAAAATATTATTAAGGGCCAGTGGAAAGAAATTAAAGGCGAAATTCAAAAAAAATGGGGTCAGTTAACCAATGATGATTTGGATCGTGTCCAAGGTGATGTCAAAGCTTTGGAAGGTCTAATGCAAAAGAAATTAGGTTTTCAGCAAGAGCATGCTCGGACCGAGTTAAGCTCATTTTTGGAGCGCTGGACTTCTAAAAGTGATCCCTCAAAACCCTCAGATGAAAGCGCAAATAATTTCAGATCTAGCAAAAGCAATAAAGAAACCAATTTCTAAGAAAAAGAAACGACATTTAAGGCGAAAGAGTGGGTGGTAGCTCACTCTTTCGGTGCCTTAGTTCTGCTAGTCAGCAGCTAATGCCTAAGCACTAGAAACTGCCCCACTTAAGTGTGCTTGCTTTAACTCGCGCGTCGAATAAGTTCAGTTTTTCTAGAGGCTTATCATCTCCTTGCGGCCAAACGAATTCC
>JAYWEQ010000174.1:0-7955 GCA_043779185.1 Pseudobdellovibrionaceae bacterium | reverse complement strand
GGGGGTATAGATTTAAAAACCGTGAAAGAGATTTGTGGCCATAAGAATATTGCGACAACCATGAACTACGCTCATTTATTATGAGAGAATTTGAGAAGTGTGGCAAAATCTTTTGAAATTCGACCAAATGCCATCTGCAAAAAAGATGAATTTGACGAAAATTTGATTGAGAATCACTTCTTAGAGAAAAGTAGAATTCGTGAGATAAATGTAGTCTAAAAAAATGGTGGACCTTCCGTGGACCTTTTTGGACGAAAAAGTGCCTTTCGGCTTTTTCACCTATCGCGCTAACTGTTTGATTGTTCTAGTTTTTAAAATGGTTGCGGGGGCCGGATTTGAATCGACGACATTCGGGTTATGAGCCCGACGAGCTACCAGGCGGTTAAAAGTGGGCTAAGGTACTGTCTTAGGTTGGTACGATATAAGCATTTAATTATTATTGTAATTATAACGTATATACAGTACAATACGGGATATGACGAAGAATATATTGCTCAGCATTTTTAAAGAGCTAAATGAGCGAATCGAGTCGGAAAATCTCGAGCGAGAAAATTCTGGGGCACCGAAGGTGCGGCCGGTAGAGATTCAGGTGCTTGGACAAATGACGTTGTTAGCAAATGAAATGATCGCAAAAGTTTTAACCTTACAGAGAACTGGTGATCTGGACGCTCTTATTAAAGCTACGGAGCATTTTGCTCAAGAGGTTTTACAAAAAGATATTTTGCCCAGATACGGGTTGGTTTTAGATAGTGATAGTATTTTGATTTGGATACCACCCAAAAGCAAATTTGAAACTTTTTGTGATTTTCGTTTTGTGCGGGTGAAACTTTTAGATCCTGAGTCTGCGTTGGTCAGTAAGGCAGTGAAGGCTTCGAAAAAGAACAAGCTTCTTATTGTTGAGGCCATTGCTAGCGAGAAGTTTTCTGGACTCGTAGAGCGTATTCAAGAAAATGGTGGCGATTTAAGTTATTTTTTGGAGGATGAAGATGACTAAAAATAATCTTCTGGAGGCCTTCAAAAAAAAAGCACGTCGTCTTAAATTAAATCAGAAAGATGTACGTTTTCTGAGAGCGATGGCTTTTTTAAAGGCCAAGGGTCTTTTAGATACCAATCTTAATATTAAGCCACGCCCCCAAGGGAGGCTTGAGATTAATGATGTGTTATGGGCAGCTCGAAATGTTGAGCCACGTATTCTCGAAGTCTTACCGGCAGCGATACTCCATTTTCCTAAGAATTTTACTGGTATTGATCGCGTGCCCGAGAAGTTAAAGAAAATTCTTGTTTGCATTCAGCATGATGATGATGAGGGTTTTGATTTTGAGGGACTAGAATATAAGAAGATGAAGTTTTGGGCCAATACCCAACTTAATGATAAACGCACAAGACCTATAAAAGAAAAGCGTCAGGCAAAAGCATTTCGATTGAGTCCTAGGACATTGGAGATATTAAGCGATCTTGTGAAGACAGGAAGATTCAAAGATCAAACTCAGGCTCTGGAGGCGGCTGTTGAAAGACTTAAAATTTTGGTGAGGCCTTAGATTTCGATAGAATTGATTTATTTTTTTTTGGGCGGCATTATTTTAGGAAAATAATGAGATTTCTTTTAGCTGTTCTCAGTATCTTGCCGGATCCAAACTTCGGACAAGTTCAATTCGTCACTAAAATCTTCGCAAATATTTGTTAAAATCAATTCACTTTGTCTGGGCGTTTTGCTAATAAAAAAATATGAAAAAACCAATTCAGGCGTTACAGCTAAAGATCACATTGAGAGGTGTAAACCCTGTGGTGCAACGACGTATTCATATTCTAAAGAATTCTTCGCTGATGACTCTTCACTTTACAATAGATGAGGTCATGAGTTGGAATTCGATGTATTCATATTATTTTACAATTGGCGATGATTTTTTTGGTGATCCTGAAGTCGACTACGACTTCGTCGGGTGGGAAGATGATTCAAAAAAGACTCTATCAAAAGTCGCTAAAATATTCTCGAGCTTTGAATATTCCGTTGCCGGTTGGATCATTGACCTTGAGGTCGAGGATATTTTTGATGCTAAGATCAGAGAAAGTTATCCGGCTTGTGTCTCCGGTGAAAATGCCGCTCCTCCCGCTGAATGTGGCGGCGTTATTGGCTTCGAAGAATTTAAAAAGAATGTGACGATCGTCAAGCGCAAGAAGCGACAAAATATTTTTGATTCATTCGCTTTTTTAAAAAGCGAGAATACTTTTGATCCAAATTTTTTCGACCTCAAGCTTGTAAATAAAATATTGCTCAGTCGTCGTCGAAAAGTCGCACAAAAAAGATGAGTGTGCTCGCAGATTTCATTTTTGATCTTGTGGCGCCATCGCGGTAATGGTGATATTTTCGTTTCGTAGCAACACAGTATCCCTATCTGAGCATCTTTCAAAAAGTTCTGTATATGCAATGTTCAATCGAATTGCTGCTGGCAAGAAATCTCCGAAATATCTTTAGACTGATAACGACACTTTTTTCGAACAAATATGTGGGAAGCAAACTTAAGAGTAAAAGATTGACCGATTTCATCTAAGTGACCCACCCGATTTCATCAATCGGAGCCACCTGAGCGTCAGCACTTTGTTAGTTATATGAGCAGTTCTTTATTCACAAGTTTTTTCCGACCGGAAGCGACGATTGTAATTTATCTCTGTAGCTTCCGCCCTTTAAATTTAATCTTTGGCTCGGGTGTTCGAGCCGATTGACGATTGCTTCGGCAATCACCGGATCTTCGAACAACTTCTGCTAGCCTCGAGGATCTACTTGAGACGTTACGATAACCGAACCTTTGCGATGTCTGTCTTCAAGTAAATCAATCAGCACGTTGGCTTCTTCATGCGTGTAATTGCGAAGTCCGAAGTCATCTAAGATGAGAGCTTTTGTTTGCGTGAGTCTTTTGATGTAACTTAAATATTTTCCCGAAGCTTTTGCCGCTTGAACTTCTTCAAACAAAAAATTCACCGGTAAAAATAAAGTCGATACGCTCTCTGAGCAAAGTCTTCTTCCGAGCGCAACCGCAAGATGTGATTTACCTTCACCTGTTTTTCCGAAGATCAATAAGTTCTCGTTTGCTTGTAAAAAACTAAGTGCCGCAAACTCTCTTAATTTTAATTTCGTAAGTCCTCGCTCGAAGCTCTGATCCCAGTCTTCAAGATTGGCGAGAGTTCTAAACCTCGCTCTCGTGGTTAAGCCTTTCGCCACTCGCTCTTTTCGCTGAAGCACTTCGTCTTCAAGAACGAGTCTCAAAAACTCTAAATGGTTGAGGCCCTGCGACGCTGCTTGCGCAGCCCTTGCTTCAAAGCCCGCATGCACTCCGAAAAGCCTTAGGCTGTGTGATATAATTCTCATCTGGTCATTGATCATGTTCACTCCCTTTCAAAAGAGTTATGTAAATAAATCGATTCGGAATCGCGCTTAGGCGCGCTCCGAACGATGTTTGGTTTATTTCCGTTTTTATCAAAGTGTAGCGCCACCGACTGGACATAAGCGAACTGCGTTTTGTTAAATGTGAGGCCAAGCTTTACTGCATGCTCAATAGCTTCCGTTGTTACTTTGCCGCTTTGATGAAGTCGCAAAATTCCCTGAACTCTCCTGAGATGTTTCAGTGGGAAGCTCACGTTTAAAAGTTCTTCGACAAGCTTTAACGTTTCAGGGCCAATACGCTCTGCTATTTTAAGCGCCTGTTGCACGGAGAACTGCACCAGCGCCACTTTCTCTTCAGGGTAATGTCTTTTGTCGGTCGAGTGAGTTTCTTTGCCCAGAAGTCTTGCGTGTGCGGCTAGTGGATTAACATATCGATCAAAAACTTCGACGAGTTTTGTCGTAATTTTCACGCGTACGTCTTGACCAACATAGCGATGCGGGACCGAATAAAATTTCTTTAGAACTTGCACGTGGCAATCCGCATGCACTTTCGCTTCTCGCCACTCAGCAAGCTCCCAGTTCTGAAGTGCACATGGTTTTAGTAAATCACTCTCACCTTTAAAACGCTCAACTCTTGAGACGCCCCAATCTTTCATCACCGCATTGTTTAACCTCGTGAGATATTCTCTGAACGCAACATTGAGCTCTTCGAGCGAGTAAAATGTTTTATCTCTGACTTCTTGAAAAAATTGTCTCTGTATTATGCCAATCGCCGATTCGTTGGCACCTTTATCTCTTGGCCGATAAGGCCTGCCGGGATCACCGCAAAACCCCAGTGATTTGCAAAATCAACGAACGCCGGATTCACATCGGGATCGTACCAATGCGCTTGATCAACAGCCGCCTTTTGATTATCGACGGTCACGTAGGGAGTTACGCCACCAAAATATCTAAAACTATTTTCAATCGACCGAATTAAATCATTTCTCTTTTGCGTCATCGTAAATTCGCCGTAAGTATACGAACTCATCGCAAGCACTCCGCAACAAAGAGATGTCTTTTTTAATTCTCCGGTTTGTAAATCAAGGATGTCGATACCTTCGGCGTAGTCGAAAAATATTTTCTCTCCCGGCTTATGATCAAGTCGCATCGTTACGGTCGGGACCGCGGGATAGGTTTTGTAAAACTGCCTCCAAAACTGAACGTAACTGATTTTGTCGGCAGCATGTTCTTTCGCTAAAATATTTAACTGCACACCACGTGATACTTCGAGGCGAACTTTTTCCCAATCAATCTTCTTTGCCCATTCTGGTAAAATCGCCCCAGCGTCGACCACGTCACCGCGCCTTAAAACTTTTCGAACCGTGTTACGGCTGATCTTTAAAGTCTTTGCGATCTTGCGCGGTGAAGCCCCACGCGATTTTAATTCTAAAATTTGCTTTTGCATCTCGACCGACACCTTTACTGCTGCCATTTCCACCTCCGGAAAGGACAGCAACATTCATCTTTTTGTTTGTCGCTGATGCTTCAATTTAATCGCTCAGATCCATTATAGGTGGGTCAGATTGATGAAATCAGGTGGGTCCGATTGGTGAAATCGCCTGGGTCACATTGATGAAATCGGGTGGGTTAGTTAGATGAAATCGGTCAATGTGCCAGCCATACCTAAAGCGATGGCCAATAAAAATATACTTCTGATGAATTGAACGACACCGTTCATAAATTCCTCCGTTTAGTTTAAAAACAGAGTGTGAGGGCTTCAAACCAAGCGAAAATAAGCTTTCACTTTGGTAGCAACGAAGTAGCAAAAAAATAGCAAACCAGTGAAATTTGCTGACGTTTCACGATCTTTCAGACCTGAATACGAAAACTCTTTTATTGTTATATTAAGTACTTAGAACATTTATTGATTTTGATTTTTTGTCTTTTACCAACTACGAAAATTGGTTGCGGGGATTGTACCCCAGTTCTTTCATATGGTTACACTGTATTGGAAGGGAATGGAAGGGTCAATCATTTTGCCGCCCTCACGAGCGGCAAAATTTCAGCTTCAGTTGCTACGGGCACCTTAATTCTGAGTTTATCGGTTTTACCCATCAACTCAGCCCCAGATGACACATAATACTCATTCGTCGTAGCGAGCCTAGCATGTCCAACACTCTCCATTGTTACACCCAATGAGATACCATCATTTAGCATCAGCGTTATATACGTTGACCTGAGCTGATGGTGTCTTACTTCCTTTATACCGATATCCCTACAAAACTTTCGCAGAACTTGGGCCTGATGGCCTCTTTCCCAATCTTTGCTAACTACCTCGATAACAAATTCGGTCTTTGCTTTGAGTTTGTATAGCTTTAAAAAGGGCATCACAAAGACAGGAATGGGAACAACTCGATCTTCGCCATTCTTGAGTTTGTTGACGATTCCTTCTTTGGGTTTCTTCTGTCTACATAAATGAACAAGTCTGGATTCAAAATCAATGTCTGACCATTTCAATCCAGCCAATTCACTTCGTCGTAGTCCCAAAGTCACCGTTAAAAGCCAGATCAAAAAGAATGGATGGTCCCGCTTTTTTGCTTCACATAGAAGTATTTCTACTTCTGCATGATTGAGAGCGGCCTTTTTTCTTTTCGGCCTTCGGCGATTTTTTAATTTCGCCATCGGATCGGTTTGAAAAAAACCTGCCTCCGACGCAAACACAAAAACACATTTCACTTCTTTCTGAATATCATAAGCCATTGAGTCTGAAATCTCTTCGGCCCTGACTCGCTTCTCGATGTCAGTTCTGACAAAAAGTGGAGTGATGAGTTCGAGCTTTTTTTGATCCCAATTTTTTAAGTGCTTCAAGCAACCATTTTTATTTTCGATTGTTGAAGGACTAAAGCCATCGGGATTTTCAAGAGTCCGTCTTTTTTCTTCAAGTCGCTCTCTGTAAAAGACAATCAACTCACTCCAATTTTTGACTGTAGGAATATCCGGTCTGTCGTAGCGGCATTGATGCCAGAGCTGCTTATAGATAAACTCGGCTTTCGGTCGAGATTCTATTCCGCGTTTCTTTTTTTGGATTCGATATCCGGTGAATGTATTTATACCTTCAGCGAGCACGGTATAAAAATTCTTATATACACCAGGACTTACTTCTTTTCTTGAAACTGAAATCGCCATCTATCCTCCTCGGATTAAAGCAGCGATTTCACTCTTCTTAAAACGAAGGCTCCGACCCAACAAACGATATGCTCTAACTTTTCTTTGATAAACCCACTTGCGCAATTGCTTTGGTGTGGTTCTCAAATACTCTGCCGCCTCACTAGTGTTCAGCCATATGCAATTTTCAAAGAGCGAAGTTGATGATTTTATTTTTTCAAATTCATCATCAACCGATACATATTTTATATCGGATTTCAGAGGAGAAATCTAGTTTTAAATAGTACAAAAAGCCCACGAGTCAAAGCTCGTGGGCCATCAACGGATTGATTTTTAGAACGCATTATTTATCTTTTATTTCGTCCTTGTTTGTTTTGGTTTCCACCTTGTCGGCAGTCTTTTTCACAGCTCTATTTGTTTGTGCCGTCGCTAAAGAATCCCTCAATGAATGGATCAATTCTTCTTGCGACGTAGCGGTCTTAAGGCTTGCCTGGACCAATTTCTTAAGGTCTGTAAAGCTCTTGGCGATCTCGGGCTTCGCCTTTTCAAACTGTGTTTTAAAAAAGAACTCAATCGCCCAAGATCCAAGATCAGAAGGGCTCAGCGAGACGCCCTTGCACTTTCTCATCTCCTTGAGCATGGCTTCAAGATCAGCGGTCGCACCTTCACTTAAAAAGATTCGCATCCTTTTATTCGCCTCTTGCATCTTTGCGCCCCTTCTTCGTGCGCTTGGCCCAATCGGGGCGATCAACGATGACTGACTCGCAGTGAGCTTCAATTAATTTGTTCCCACGCACATCAGAATCAAAGCACTCGGTTTCAACTTTTGGCTTTGTGACATAGAAGTCATAGTCACTTGTCTCCAGCGGCGGGTGAGACACGTTGAATTTATCTAAGTTCAAAAGTGTTTCTCGTCTCACACGAGAGTCCCTATTCTCAAGTCCATCGTGGATAAAGTAACTTGCAGCCAATCCAACGACGGCACCGGCCAAGGCTCCATTTGTTGCGGCACTGGAGTTATCTCTATCAATCGAATGATTGATGACGGCTCCGGTCACTGCTCCCGTTGCCACCCCCAACAGTAGGGATTGTTTCATAGTTGCACATACCATTAATGGCAATACAACTACACATGCTATTTTATTTCTTATCTTCATAATTCTCGTAATAATCCTCCTAAATTTCTATATTTTCAAAATTGTCAATATCTACAACTGCCCCTGACTTTTCAGGTGCAGTCTTTTGGAATTTCAATGATTTACAGATTTTTCTCTGACAGTGCGCTGTCACCAGACTGTCAGAGAAAATATTAGTTAAATAATTTCAAACATGGCCTGGTTTCGGCCAATAAAAATCACTTTGTCTTTCGCAGACAAAACATTTTCAAATAAAGAGAAGTACATTTTTACTGAACCCTCTGGCTTGATTT
>JAYWEQ010000173.1:0-7710 GCA_043779185.1 Pseudobdellovibrionaceae bacterium | reverse complement strand
CTTGAACAAAATCCTCGTTCAATTGATCAGCCAAAAATGGACATTTCAAATTGAAAAAAAGCGCCAACAAAACTGCGCGCCATTTTCATTCGAAACAAGTGAAATGGGAACAATATTACCTATCTGGTAACCGTTAAATTCGCAGGCCTGGCCCAACTGAATTTTCCTTGGACCAGGCTTGAATTATTCAAAACCTGGTATTGAATTCCTGAAGCCATTAAGCCTTCATCAATTGTGAACACGAATCCCACTTTTTTGCCTTGCTGAACGGCGGTGATTCCATAAAACGACAGAGGTAAGTTAGAAGACGTCACTGATTTGATCGAGAACTTCATCGGCATAGATGTATAAAAATCCGTGACGGGTTGTAGATTTGCAAAATCAATATTTTCGCCCAACTCGAGAACGATACACGTTTTGCCATTAGGGCATTTCATTTCGGGAGCGGCTATCGTTCGAGCTTTGATCACCGTTGCCTGTGTCGAGAAAGAGTCGACGGTCACCGGAACGGGAGTCGTCGGGGTTGGAGCGGGTTGTATTTGCCCTTTCGGCTTTACAAATTTGAGAGAAGAATCAATTGTCCATTTGTATGCGCCAGAAGAAGACTTTGCATAGATTGCATATTCCACACCATCCGCCATTTGATTCATATCTTGCGGCTTGATTTTCACAGCAGTAAATCCCGACTCAAACCAGCTTCCGACTTCGTATACTAAAACATCCGGAACTCCAGAAGCTTTTAATAAAAATTCCCGTGAAACATTTCTTCTGAAGACAGCCAGATCACCATATTGCGGATTTTGTGCGTCTGCGCTGATTCTCACAGCAAAACTTGGATCGGCTGTCAAATTTTGAAGAATGCTTGTCGGAACGCTCGAATCATCAGAGTTAAATGATTTTTCTAAAGTTATAGTTTTGATCTCTGGGGTTGCAGGTAGAGGATTATTTTTGTCGTTCAAGAGTTCAGCGGTGTCTTTCAGTTCCAATGAGCGAAAAGTATTATTGGAAGACAGCTTAACGAGGTTATGTGCCTGAGCGTGAATTCCCCATGTGCGCCCAAGGTTGGCTTCGCTCCAATCGGACACTTCGTTGACTTGCAACATGAGTCCAAAGAACTGAGGATCGGCGGGCTTTTGTCCTAAGTTCGTGTAATTCAAACGAACCCATTTATTGCCGACGTAAACTTCGTTAAAAGTATGCGATCCCCAACTACCGACAGACTGCAAAGCTAGTCCTTGCAAAACTGTCTTTTGGACAACGTGCTGATGAATATTATCACGGATCATGTTCCATTGAGCCTGGTCGTTCCAGTCTACCGCCGGTATCATCAACACTAGGCGTGTTGGAATTCCTAGAGCCTTTAGAACAGTTGCCTGCAAAGTCGCCGAGTAGGTGCAATTACCATATTTGCGAGCATAAAACATCGACTTACCAAGAACGCCTTGCTCTAATGCGGCTTCCTCGGATGGAAAATTATTTTTTATTTTCTCCGATTCAAAGTGTTCCTGCACTTCGGGAATCACTTGCATCTTTCCGTCCTTTAATTCCACGTCGTAAGAAACAAAATGATCTTGGAACTGAAATTCCGGACTGCCAAAAATCCACTTACTTACTTTCTGAACCAATTCAACGTCGGAAAGTTTATCTGGTTCAATTCCAGCCGTCTTCAGCGCCTTAAGTAGGTCCGTTTTCATTTGGCTATCCCAGTTCGTCGTGATCCCAGCCGCTAAGTATTTTTGCAAATCAGAGTTTTTAGAATAATCCGTTTTCCAATTTGGATTCGCCTTCAGGCCTGAGGTTTGGTCGGCAACAGGATTCACCGTGATTTTAACTTTAATTGTTAAATCATCCTCAGACAAAACTTCGGTCGTTTGAGCATCGTTTGTCATTGCCGTAAGATTAACAGGCTTTAAAATTTCCATGGTAGACGAGATTGTGTATTTGCTGTTTTGAACTGATGCTGTTTCGGCAGTAATACTTGCTGCCGAAGATAAAGTCCCCTTTGACGATGAGGATGGACTTTTGTTGCAGGCGCAGAGTGTCCAAACAATAGACAGGGCTGATAATACTTTCAAAGCATTAGGCATGACGGACCTCAAATTCGTTTTTAGATACAACATACCTAGATATTCAAGAAATGCGCCGCCTCAGGATTGTCGTCGGTGACCATAAAACCAATCTCCAAAAGCCAAGCTGCGGGTCACTTAGACGGTATATATTGAAGCCCATTGGATTTTGTTTAAGTCTGAAAGGCTGGGCAGCCCTAAAAAGCGATACATTTGAACTCAGACCAGGGCCTTGCCACGGAAGCGTGTGCTCAAAATGGACAAGATGCCTCTAAAGCCATTGCAATGTTGACTGCAGCTTTGGAAAAAATAAAGGACCAAAAAATTAAGTTTATTTCCACTTAAAAAAATCGAAACAATAGACATAGGCATCCTCTTCCTTTGAGATGCCTATGATCTCACTCATGGATTTTAAATGTGCTAGGAGGCCCTCCCTAAGCTTAATGGCATCTCGTTTTGAGCAGCTAAAAGTCAGTGAGTAGTGAAGATCAGAGGCTTCACCAAAATCCAGGTGCTGAAGTGTTGCAAGTCGCCAATTTGTGTGGTGCCGCCAAATATTTTTAGACTGATTTCCGAGGTGGATATGTTGTTCCCCAGGAATAATTTGGTCCTTAACAAGCTTCAACACCCCAATTTTTAGCAAGAAATCAATGGCCTCATTTGCTATCTTTTGGGACACCCCCACTGCCGCGCTCAGATTTTCTCGACTCCTAAATTCTGGGATCGATGCCAGAACGTGCAAAAGGCCATAAAGATGGGAAGAATAAAATTTTTCCTGATCTGATGGAGCAAGTTCCTTGGTTTTCTCTAGACGCTTGTTTATCTGCGCACGTTCGAGATGTTTACTTTTGATTTTGTTTTCAAACCGTTTTTTAAGCTTTGGCTCACTTGCCCTTTCGCAAATAAGTAGATCTAAGAAAAACTCCCCTTCCTCCTCAGAATGATTTAAAAAAATATTCATCCGTTCGCCTTGGTCCAGTGAGAGATCCGCCTTACCTAAAACAACTTGAGAAATAAAGGTGGTATGAACGCTGAGAGTTTCGGACGCCCGCCTTTTAAGGCCGGACTTGAGCCCTTGAGATTCAAGGCAGTCCTTTAAATATTGACGGTATGAGAGGTATTCAAATACATTGGCTTTCATTAATGGAGATTAATACTCTATATGTATGGCGAATGTATAGAATAAAAATCTATCATTTATTGATTGGGCGTCTAGAATGACCGCTATCGTAGGAGATAAAAAATGAGAAAATTGGCTTATTTGTTGTTGTTAGGCTCAGTCTCAGCTTTTGCAGGGGTGATGAACGGCGGTGGTGGCAAGGGCGTTGTTTGTAAAGATTCTCAAAACAAAATCACATCGGTGGAGCTTTTGGATCTGTGGGAAGCAAAAACGCTTTTTAGTGAAAATCCAACTTTTTCAATACCAACTAATGGGTATGAATTTGGCGTTAGGACTGCGCTGGATAAGCTAAAGAACAGTTATCCATTCAAAGGACACGGGACATCTGGTCCTCATGCAGGATGCCAAGACCAGGATTGTGTCCTTGGTTTTTTGCAAGATCAAGCAGCCCTCTTTCTAAATCCAAATCCTAAAGTATTACGCTTAACAGGTGTCACTCTTGAATTAACAAATGATTCTTACGAGGTGGCAAGACCTACTGATTGCGAAATCCAACAGATTGTCAATTATCAGAAGGGCGGAAAAATTTTGATAAATCAGGATCTGTACGAAAAAATGAACATCTTGAATCAAGTTGCGCTCATTGCACACGAGTCTTACTACGCGATGTTGCGAGAAATGGCTCTTGAGCCAAATTCAATTCGCACTCGTCGCGCGATTGGATTTATCATGAGCGAAAATAATTTTGTCTTGAATACTCCTGTTGTGCCGGATAGCCATATTTTTTGTTACAACGAGGGTGTGCCTTATGCTCCCACTCAAGTAACTTTATCTTGGCAGCAAAAAGTTGCTGCAAGTCCCGGTGGATTGATGCTCTACCCAAGTACGTCAGGTGGTTCTAAATTTATCGGACTAAAAAATCGGTTATTTAATTTCGAAATGGTAGATTCAAAAGACTATTCGTCTCTAATGACTGGACAGTGCGATCGAGATGGTCTTTTTATGGATTTTGGAATTCCAATGGATGGTCCTGTTGAGTTTGACCATCAGCCACATCTAGAATTTGTTTGTAAGAATGGCTCTCTCACTGCTTATTTTAATGACCAAAAGCCGGGAGATCAAGTATCAACGTCTGTTCCACTGACATGTAAGGTTCATCAATAAAACGATCTTTCTGGGGCCTCGTCGAGAGGCTCTGGCTTTACTGAAGAATATTTTTCCTACTCTATAATGGTCACTCTTTTTTCTATTTTGTACTACAAGACTCATTAAGGATTCAGCTTAATGAACAGGGGGCTTTAGGAAGGACACGGACTTAATTATTTTGGTTCGAACAATTCATAAATCTATGACTACGTTAAATTTTTAGCAATATGGGGTAAAAATGAGAAAATTGTATTTTGTGATACTTTTGACGTTCTTTATATCAGCCTGCGGAAGTAATTCAGGCTCAGGCACATCCTCAATTTCAAATAATCCAAATAATAACAAACTAGACCCCAACAAGCATATTGAGCCCGGAACTAATTTAATATTTATGTGTTTAGATACATTCAATGAAGCGACAATGACATTGATATCAATTTGGTATTCAAATGCACCTCTTTGGGACATTTCAGGCAGCGAACATGATCGCAATGGAAATAGAATTTCTGTGATTAATGACTTTACTGGAGAAGCGGATAAAATTCAAGATCATGTCATGATTGTTAAAAACGGCGTAAATCCTTATGCGAAGATTGTCCAAAATGGGAGCAATCATGCCATGCTCTATGGGCGCGGCCGCAATATGCAGTGCACATTCAACTGATTTAATTCAATTAGAACTCGACCGATTTCATTTTAAAAAAACTGTTTTAAGAATGTTAACGATTTCTACCCGATTATCCAATTGGGTAGCGATGAATAAATTTCTGGGGAGTATTGACGGTTTGGTTGGGATGATTGGGTTTTCCTACTACGGGAAGTAAGAGCCAAAATTCCTTGAGAATTCTCAATCTGCGCACCAACAAAGCTCTGTCAGCCAAGACAGGGCTTTTTCTTTTTGATGACTACGATCATTAAGACTGATCTTTCTGAAAAAAATAAAATTCACTTAAATTTCTTAACAGCAATGCCATTTTAAATAGGGTCTTGAGAGTTAACGTTAAGGCCGTGGCTATTTATGAGGGCTCTGTTCAGTAAACCCTTTCTTGATTTTAAAATAACCGATGTCGGAAGCTGTAAGAATCCATATCGAAAGCCTTTCGATTCGATGTCGTGACCATGTGCTGATGAAGATCATAGTTTTTGACTTAACTCATTGACCGGACAATTGAAATTAGGCTTTGCGGTTACAAGCTATTCCTGTGACTGGCCACCCCTATGGGGTCAGTTCGCAAATGCTTACGCTTATTTTTTTAGTTTCCACTTAGTTATTTCCCATCAAACCTACTTAACAACAGGAGATAGCGAGACGATCCAAACAGGGTCCCCATCGTTAGCCCTAACGTTCTGGCTGCTTATCTAAAACAATCGAATTATTTTAATGTCTTCTTCGGTGATTGGCGAAAGAGATTCTATCTCTGTCTTTAGAAACCATCCAATCGATGAGTGTTCATCATTGCCGAACTTGGGTTCTCCCGCGATAATTTCGACCTCAAACCAAAAGTGATCCGCTTCGGGCTCGAACAGATCCAAATTTTTTTTTACCAACCTTTACATTTACTCCGATTTCCTCAAAGCATTCTCGAATGAGTCCATCTTCTAAGGTTTCACCATCTTCAACTCGACCACCTACTGTTGCCCAGAAACCTGCAGCATTCTTTTTTGAAACGCTTCTTTTACCCAACAAAAATTTTTCATCTCTCTTGATTATTGCATGCACAACTTGAACTTTAATCATAATTGTAAAGCAGCTTCTTTAAGATCCTTAGTAAGTCTTTTAGTGGCCGCAACAGATAATGCTGGTAACTCCGCAGCCTTGCCAAAAAAAACAAGATACTCTTTTATTTGAGCATCATGTTGAGCGAGCGCAGACAGAAACTTCAGAAGTTGATCTACTGTAAATTTACTAATTTTATAATTTATAATCTCAGACATTCTTGACGGCGGCTCACCAACTAACTTTGCAATATCCTTTGATTTCATTTTTTTGGAAATAGAAAATTGAACGAAATGCTTACAAAGGCCCAACTTCACTACATCTTGAGCGGAGAGATTAGCTTTGTCAGTAATGTGGGTCAGATTTTTCTTATTCTTTTTAGCATTTTCTTCTAATTTTAAGATCTGTTCATTTGTATATTTCTTCATATTTACCATCCAGGAAAAAGAGTTACTGTATAAATTTCTTCCGACTTGTCGTAATCAGTTTCAAAAATCATAATAAATATTTTACTTTTAAAACGCCCGGGTACGGGGCAATCAATCTTAACTTCAAATCTAGAAACTCTGCCTCTGAAACCTTTTGCAGCAACGTATTCTCCATCTAACATCATCAAAAACTTTTCAATATCGTTTTGATCTTCCCCCGAAAAAGTGGACACGCAAAAGTTAACTTGCGAGCGCTAAATTTTCATATTCCTGCGGGCTCATGTATCCAAGAGCCGAGTGCAGACGCTGGCGGTTGTACCAAGTTTCAATCCATTCAAAAATTGCCTGCATAGCTTCTTTTCGGGTTTTAAAATTTGTGCGGTAGACTAGTTCCGTTTTTAGCGAGTGAAAAAAACTTTCGCAGTGGGCGTTGTTCCAACAATTTCCTTTCCGGGACATGCTAGCAATTATTCCAGCAAGCCTAAGTTTATCGCGGTAATCGCTGCCAGCGTACTGTGATCCCCGATCCGAGTGGGCAATCAGCTCACCATCTTTTATATCCTGTCTTCCTAAGGCCATATCCAGGGCATTCATGATCAGCTCCGCTCGCATGTTATCGGCGCTGGAAAACCCAACGATTTTTCGCGTGAATAAATCCATAAAAACTGCCAGAAAAAGCCAGCCCTCATCGGTCGCGATGTAAGTAATATCTCCTACCCACACCTGGTTGGGTGCAATTACCGCATCAGCGTTCTCGGTTTCAAAAATCCTCGCAGCAATCGGCAGATCGTGATTCGAATCCGTCGTCGTGATTTTAAATTTCTTTACAGCCTCAGAAGCAATATCATTTTCCCGCATCAGTCTAGCGACTCGGTTTTCACCGCACACAATGCCCTCGGAATGCAAAGCCGCCGTCATCCGTGGCGAACCATAGGTTTGCTTGCTGACGTCATGGATGGCCTGAATGCGAGCTAATAGAGCCGCATTTTCAGTGGCCCTTTCGGAAGCCGGACGCTTAGCCCAAGCATAATAGCCACTTTTACTAACCTCGACCGTGTCGCAAAGTAGTTTCACCGTGACACTCGCGGTGTGAAGATCCTCGACCATTTGAAATTTTATTTCAGATGGTCCTGTGAAAAAAAAGCGGCGGCTCTCTTGAGGATTTGATTTATCTTTTTTAACTCGTCATTTTCTTTTTGGAGAAGACGATTTTCCTCTTCCAGATTTCCTTGG
>JAYWEQ010000172.1:0-23861 GCA_043779185.1 Pseudobdellovibrionaceae bacterium | reverse complement strand
GGCCAAGCTTACCTGAAAACCTACGTTTACTTTGCCGGACCCATAACCTTTTAGCGGCTGAACAGATGGGCTTGCATTAGGACACCACAATTCCAATGTAACCCCCCATCCCCACAAATTCCAGAAAGAGCGGCGCCGGTGTCGCAAAGTTGAACACAGACTGAATTTTTTTCCTGAAGGCCTGGGCCTTCCCCTTTTTAAATCATCCTGTCGCGGCCTTGATTTTGCTTTGTAGCAAGGAAGGAAAAGGGGTTCTTTATGATTCAATCTCGCGGCCAACTTATTTCTGTTCATGTTTTGGGTTTATTAATGGTTTTTGGAGTGAAAGCTTTTGGTCAAACTTCTCAGGAGTTAACTTGTAAAGCGAAAGCTAAAGAAGTGGCCCTGCAAACTTATCAGGGTTGCGTGACAGAGGCTCGCAAAGAGCAAATGGACACTCTTCGCAAAGAGTACTCGGCAAAACTGTCAGAGCTTAAAGAGCACTATAATAAGGAGCTTAAAAAGGCTGCTGGTAAAGAAGCCGCTAAAGAAGCTAATGAAGAATCGAATTCTTCAGAAGAAGGCACGATTCAGCTAAAACCTGCTAAAAAAGCGGCTAAAACCTCCCTGAATATGAAGATGGAAAAAGGCACTAAAGGCCTTGCACGCATGCTTCCTAAGAAGCAATCAAAGACCCTGGCAGCGATGCCCGTGAACACTGTCAGCGAGGATGTAAAAGTCGTTCCCGCCGAGGAGACAACTAGCATCGAAACAGCCGCCTCACAAATGGACACTGAAAACGGACAAGGCGCAGAGTAAGCTTTAAGTTCTTGTTTTTTAAGGTTATTTGACTTAGGATAGAGCTTCCTTCCGGAGGCTCTATGGGCGAATTTAGCATCACACATCTTTTATTACTGGCAGCTATTCTTCTATTATTTTTCGGCCCCAGCCGACTTCCTCAGTTAGGACAATCTTTAGGTAAAGCCATCCGCGGCTTCAAGCAGGGCTTAAGTGAACTAGAAGTCGAAGCCAAAGAAGTCCCTAAAGAGACCACAGCATCTGCGGACCAGCTGGCCCACCAAAATCAGCAAGCCTCTGCAGAAAAAGCAACCCCTTCAGAGAAAAAAGATTTCACGCCAAAATCTTAGGTTCAATTTTCACCCAAAAATAACAGGTAAAATTCGATCTGTGATCACGCTATCAACGCCCCAACTGAAAAGCTCTTGGGCTTGAGGCTGATCATTGACAGTCCAAACAGCAACGGGAACACCATTCGATTTTAAAAATTGAACAAGCTCGCGCGTAAGTAGGCCCTTCGGCCAATTGACCATATGAGGTCTTGCGACCCAGCTGCCCGCAAGCCTTAAATAACTGAGGCTTGCTCGAACATCCTGTTCAATCAAAAGGGCCCGCGGAACATGAGGAAGCCGCTGAGCAAAGGGGATCAATGAAAACGGATTGAATGAAGACACCATAACATCTTCTGTTTTTTTGCAAGCTTTGATCACCTGAATAATTTTGTGTTCAAGATGAAGATGAAGGCTGTTGTCATTTTTAATTTCAATATTGATCTTTCGAGGACGGTTTGTTGTTTTCAAAACTTGCTCAAGGGATGGAAAGTCCTGCTGGGCCAATTCACTGGCTGCCATTTGCGACACTTTTTTATTAACACCCACTAATCGCAACAAATTTTGATCATGAGCCAACACGGGAATATCGTCCTCACTTAAGCGAACATCAATTTCTGCCATTTCAAATTTTTTAGAATGGGCTTGCGCCAAAGAGGCCAAAGTATTTTCCCGAGCCCCGTCAAGGCAATAGCCACGGTGTGCTTGCCAGCGCGGAAGCCAGTTATTTTTTTGTGGCCAAACTTGAAATCGCAAGGCTTTTAAAATCAATTTTGCGACGATGGGATTCATTCTTGAGCCCCTAGCTGCGGCTGATCTCGGTGCCCTGATAAATTCCATTTTGAGGACCGCGAGGGACCCGAAGACAAAACTTTCCCGGCTAAAAACCCTTGGCTATCCCAATGACCATCTGATGAAATCTTCGTGAGCTTTTCACCCAGCTGCGCACTGACATTATTCCAATATAAATTATTATCTTTCTGGATTTCAAAATGGCCACCGAATTGTCGAAAATTAAAAACCTGCTCTTTGATGGGATTGATTTTAGATAAAAGTTCAAAGGCTTGAGACGGAGAATGCACTTGAAAACTTTGGGCTGAGACCTGCATTCCCAAAGCTTCATTCTTAAAAGTAAATTGCGAATTTAACTTTTCAAAAGAAAGCTGATCGACCGTCAGTTCAGGGCTTCGTAGAAAGCCCTTGATTGAACTGAGGCGCCCGCCCTGCCATTGCATCTGCAACTGAGAATTAAAGTTTGCGTTTTGATCAGCGCCCGTCATTAATTTCTGTACTGAACCCGCTAATCGTAAATTTTCAGCCTTGAACTGGAGGTCTATTTTTTTTAAGTCCCGATCGGCCGTCACTTTGATTTCGCCATCGAACTGGCCATGATCTAAAACGATATCTTTGGTGATCAGTTCCCAATTGTTGTTTTGAAGTTTAATTTCACTCTCAAAAGAAGTCAGTTTTTGAATTTGTCGCTTTCCACGATTTGAAAAAATAAATTCTAGGCCCGAATGGCGCCCGATCAAATGCATTTCTTGTTCGTTTAAAAGCTCTAACCGGCCATTAAATTCGCCAAGCTCCCCTAAAAAATTCAAACGTCGGGGTTGCTTTAAAAACTCTAAAAATCGCTCTGCTTTTAAATTTCTTAAGCGGGCTTGCATCGGTTTAAATAAAAATGGCTTTAACTGAGCGGTTTTAAATTCTTCAGCTTCAATTTCACCCAAATCCCCTTCAACTCGAATGTCAGTTAAGGTCAGCGGCATTTTTTCCCAGTCTTTGATCAAACCTTTGGCTTGACCATTCAAAGTCACCCAAATTTTTCGACCATCCAGATCCTCCCGCAATAAGTTATATTTTTTTAAAACATCGATCACAGGCGCGGCTGGGATATGCCTGAGCTCGGCATTTGTTGTTAAGGAAGTGTCTCCCAGTTTGTAGTCCGCATTCAGCGCGTAATTTCCTTCCCGCCAGTTTCCAAAAAAATGGGCCTTCACTTCTGGCTCGGGAAATTCTTTATACTCCAGAAAAATTTGCCCTCGGGAGTTCATAAATTCCGTACTGGCCTCTAATTGGACAACCTTGGGCTGGTGGGATTTGACTTTCAAAACCAGGTCGACCATTTCAATCGCACTTTCTGACGAGGGATCGTACTGAACCCGAAGTTGATCAATTTCCAAACGATCCATCGTCGGATTGACAGTTAGATCCATATCTTTTCGGCGCTTAACAAGGGTGACCGCTTCAGTTTCAGATATTTTTTTATCGTTCACTTCTGGAGGAGCCATGCACGGCGCATACTTAGAACGCAGTTTAAGATCCACTTCGGTGGCAAGAATTTTTTTAAATGGCTGATGCTCAAAAATCAGAGTGATCAATGAAAACGGCAGGATGATTTCTTTCGCCTTCATGATGGGTTGGGCCCAGCAAGTTAAATTTGAAGCCATCTCGACATTATGAACAACGACGGCCAGGCGAGGAAATCCGCGATGAGAAAGGCTGATTTCGGCGGACTCAAAATGCACATCAATATTTTTATGAATTCTTTGGGCTGCTTCTGTCACAAAAACTTGGACCCGCTGAGGCGCTGTTAGGCCTCGAAAAAGAAGGCCTAAAATAAGAGCGACAAAAAACCCGCTAAAAAAAATCACGCGGCCCGGCTGATCGGCCACTAAATTTTGATCGTATCTGGTTTTGGTCGATTTTTGATGAGACTTCATGGCTCTTATTCTGGCAAGAGCGCAGGCTTTGGGCTACTTAAATTCGAAGGCCAAAATTTCATAGTCCTTGTCACCCTTTGGACTTTGAACAGTGATGGTGTCGCCTTTTTTCTTACCAATCATGGCCCGGGCAATGGGCGACATCACTGAAATTCGACCCTGTTTCACGTCGGCTTCATCGCCGCCGACAATTTGGTAGAGGCTTTCTTCATCGGTCTCGACGTCTTGAATTTTTACATGGGCTCCGAAGACAACACGATCCGATTTAATGGTGCTAGGATCAATGGCTTCAGACGAAGCCAGCTTGCCTTGAATATCGGCGATTCGACCTTCGATCATGCCTTGACGTTCTTTGGCGGCATCATACTCAGCATTTTCGCTGATATCGCCGTGGGCGCGAGCTTCTTCAATCGCTTTTATAATCGCAGGGCGCTCGATCATCATTAATTTCTTCAACTCAGCCTCTAAAAGGCTTTTGCCGCGAAGAGTCATCGGAATTTTCTCAATTACATTGTCGTTCGCCATGCAAAAAATCCTTTATTTTCAGCCCTTTGACCCAGTTCAAGAGCCTTTTCAAGAGGCAAAACCCGGGGACCGATTCGAAGGGTAGAAACTTATCTAAAAAGGTCTGGCCTAGCAAGAACTTTATGCGGCGCAGATTCGGCGTCTAGGTCTGTGGTGCATAAACTACCGCATAGCCTGGCTTACAAGTATCCTAAAGCCCCATGGATAAAGGAGAATTTTGGATCCACTGATAAAGCTGATCAAACAGTCCGATCGAATTCTTCTAACAACGCATCGGCAATGTGACGGCGATGGCCTGGGGGCAGAGCTTGCAGTTTATCATACGCTTAAAAAAATGGGCAAAAAGGCCTCCGTCGTCAATGTCGATGCCACGCCAAGAAAATATCGATTTTTAAATCCCGATCAGCATATTAAATACTTTGATACGGCCCCATCGACTGACCTGACCTGCGATCTTGCCCTTATTTTTGACACGAACGATGAACGTTTGGTGGAGCCTTTATTCAGTCATATTAAATCAAATGCTAAAACCATCGCCTTTATTGATCATCATCCTGTTTTAAAAAAGGGCCCCCAACCTTCAGCCTCTTCATACATTGATATGGGAGCCGCTAGCACAGGTGAAATTGCCTATAATATTATTAAAAAATTAGATGTTGAGATGGATCAAGAGATCGCGACCTGCCTTTACACAAGTATTGCCTTTGACACTCAGCTATTTCGTTTTGTGCGGGACACAGCTAGGTCCCATGAAATTGCCGCAGATATTATACGATATAAAGTTCCTGTGACTGAAATTCACCGCTATCTTTTTGGCAATCAAACAGTCAACAAAATGGCTTTTTTGGCCAAAGCCTTAGGCCAGATTGAGTATCACTTTGAAGGTCGCTTGGCGGTCATTCGTTTGCGGGATGCGGATCTGTTTCATTATAATTTAGAGCCCGACGAATCCCGCGATGTCATTGATATGGTCATGAATATTGAAACTTTAGAAGCCGCCATTTTGTTTCGCGAAGAAGGCGTCAATGAGTTTAAAATGAGCCTTCGCAGCAAGGGCTCGATTGAAGTTCTAACGGTGGCTGAATCTTTTGGCGGTGGCGGACATATTTATGCGGCGGGAGCCTTTATCCGTGGCCCTTACGAACCCCTTAAAAATGAAGTCGTTGATCAAATGATCAAGAAGCTTCAGAGTTCATTCGATGCAAAAAAAGAAGAAAAGTGAAATCATCTGCCGCTGCAATAATATTTCACGGGCCACCATCGAGGATGCCATCAAGAATGGTTGCACGACTTTAAACGATATCTTCGATGATACGACAGCCGGCATTGGTCCCTGCGGTGGAAGTTGTCGACGGAAATTAAAACCACTTCTTGATCATTATTTAGCGACAGGAACTTTTCCTGAAAAAATTGTCGAAGATCTGACCGGCAAGGTGCCAAAACCAGCGCCCGCTCCAAAAAAAGATTCTGAAGATCAATAGTTTTTTAAATTTTAAGCTGCCGCTGGATCGATTTTTTTGTTCAACCGATAGGCGATTATTTTTTCGACATCAGGCCGACAAGTTCCGCACGCCGAGCTGGCTGATGTCCTACGGGTCACGACTTCAGGCGTATGCGCGCCCAGCAAAATAGCTTGATCGACGATGCGGGTTGAAATCGCCCGGCAGTGACAGAGCTCTTCGTGAACGTAAGGATGGCTCCACTGATCAGTGGCTTTAAGGATTAATTCACGCACTAAAAGAATTTCGTGGGAAGACCCTTCCGGCAAAGGCCACTGGCTGATCTCATTTCCTGATTGCACTTTTAAGCGATGCAAAAGCTGCAACAGCTTAGCGCACCCAACCACTTGCAAGCGGTCTTTTCCTGCTTCCTGTGTGAGCTCAAGTCGATCGCAACCGTCCAGCTCGACAACTATGCTTTTGTAGTTCATACCTTACTTTTCGTCCGGTTGGAGTTGAAAGTGAAGCGACACAGACTAGAAAAGATTCTTATTATATCCAGAGTCCCTGATCTGTACTCAAACCAGCGGTTAGTCCAGGAACTGAAACATAAGAATCTTCTTTATCAAATTATTCCACCCGACCATGAAAAAATTCAATCAGCCTGTCACGGAATCCTTGAAAAATCGGTCGCCGCTTTAATCCGACTGGCCTCATGGCGTTTTCAAGAAGGCCTTGAAGAATTAAAGAAGGCAACGGACCAAATCCCGATGATGAATTCTATTGAAAGCTTCGAAGCCTCAAGAAATAAATGGCATGCCTTACAAGTTTTAGAAAAAAATCAAATTCCGACGCCTCTTAGTCAGATGATATCTCGGGAAGAATTATCCATCGTTGATCTTACTTATCCTTTTGTTTTAAAAGAAATTTTTTCTAGCCAAGGGCTTGGCGTCTATTTAATTCAAAATTTGCAAGAATTAGAAAAAGCCCTGCAGCTCTTGAAAGAGTCTGATTTATTTATTGCGCAATCCTACTTGAAGGAATGTCATGGCGAAGACTTACGAATTTTCGTGACCCGTAACGGTGATCATTGGTGCATGAAACGAAAAAATTCTTCTGGGGATTTTAGAAGCAATGTCCATCAGGGAGGCCAAGGTTCTAAAGACACCGCGACCCTTGATGAGCTTGAAATGGCTTTTTTGGCTTTAAAAATTTTTAATTTAGATTATGCCGGTATTGATATTTTACGATCTCACGGCGGTCCTTTAATGATCGATGTGAACCCGTCCCCTGGTTTTGAAAAACTTGAAGCTATTTATGGCCTGCAGGTGGCAGGGCCTTTAGTCAGTTTGCTTCTATCTAAGTTTTAAAAAATTTTTCAAAAATGACTTTTCTTCGATAATTAAAAATGCCTGAAATTTCTTTTTGAACCAGATGGCCTGCCACAAGCCAACCTAAAAAACCCATTGGGGATCGATATCGAACCCGGTCCGTCATCAAAGTTCCCAGGCCCATTTTTTGAAAGTCATGGGTGTGATGCCATAACTTATAAGGCCCCACCAGTTGCTGATCGACAAAATACTTTCCGGGCTCCCAGGCGGCGATTTCGGTTCGCCATTTCACAGGCACACCGCGAATTTTTAAGCGATAATCGATGAGTGTGCCTTTTTGAATTTCCGGCGTTGATACCTTTTGAATTTTAAAACTTAAATTAGAGGGCGTGATACTTTCTAAGTTTTCAGCCGCAGAAAAAAATGGAAAAATTTCTTCAATTTTTTTGGGTAAATACTGCTCAGAGAAAAAAAGATCTTCGCCCTCTCCCCAAGCCTTGCAAAGTTGACTTAAGGTTTGCTGCAGATCCGTAAATTGAAAAGAAAATTTTTCTTTGATCAAATAATTTGGCCGAACCTTTTGCGAACTTAAAATCACAGAGGCCATTTCACCGTAAAGAAACTTCAGCGCAAGCTTGGGAACATTCAGACCTAAGGGTCGGTGAAGAGCTTTAGCCAGCGCCTGAGAGAACTCTTTATTACGGGCGGGATGGGGTGATACGGCATTAAAGACACCGAACTTTTTATTTTTAAGGGCCCATAAAAAGGCTTCACTAAGGTCGTCAATATGAATCCAGCTCATCCACTGCTCGCCACTGCCAAGGGCTCCGCCCAGACCCGCACGAAACGGGAAAAGCATTTTCTCGAGGGCGCCACCATGTTCAGAAAGCACAATCCCAATTCGAAAAATAGTGCAATCTTGGCCTATCTGCGCCGCTTCCGCTTCCCAGTCTTTGCAAACGATGGCTAAAAAACCATCTCCTGCGGGGGACGTTTCAATCAAATCTTGATCGCCAGAGTCCGGATAAACGCCGATGGCTGACGCAGAAAGAAGATGAACTTTTTGATTTTTTAAGGAGGTCTTTAAATTCTTTGTACTGACAATACGCGAATCATAAATTCTTTTTTTTCGTTCTTCACTCCAGCGACCTTCAGCCACAGATTCACCGACTAGATGAATGACTGCGTCCACGGTCGGAAAATTTTTGATGGGTCCGTGGCTCAGATCACCTTCAATCACTTCGGCGGGAAAGGGCAGTTGCATTTTTGCTTTTTTTTGATCCCGGCTGATCACCACAACATCAAAACCATCGCGGACCAATTTTTTTCCGATTTCTTTCCCGATTAAACCTGTGCCACCCGTCAAAAGTATTTTCATTTTTATTTTCCCTTTAAGGCGATGCCATAATATTCAAGAGCCCGCAATCTGGCCGCAGCATGCTCAACCATCGGCTCAGGGTACTTGGAAGTGCCCAGCTCTGGAACCCATTTTTTTATGTATTTCATGTCGGGATCAAATTTATCAATTTGGGTCGTTGGATTAAAAACTCGAAAATAAGGAGCGGCATCACAGCCGGTTCCCGCGGCCCATTGCCAATTTCCGTTATTAGCCGCTAAATCATAATCCAATAATTGACTGGCAAAATATCTTTCACCCTCGTACCAATGGCGAAGCAAATGTTTTGTAAAAAATGAGGCGACTATCATGCGAACGCGATTATGCATATGACCTGTGGTGTTCAGTTCGCGCAGGCCCGCATCGACAAAAGGGTAACCTGTGCTCCCCTCTTTCCAACGCTCAAACTCTGAGGCCTCGGTCCGCCATTGGATTTTTTCATACTGAGGTCGGAAAGATTTTTTTTCTACGTGGGGGAAGTGCCAAAGGATTTGCATAAAAAAATCGCGCCAGATCAGCTCACTGAGCCACAAAGCACTGTGCTTTTGGGCGACCCGGGCCAGTTCGCGAACGCTCAGGGTTCCGAAGCGCAAATGCAGGCCTAATTTTGAGGTGCTGTTTTCCATCGCTGGAAAATTTCTGCGATCGGCGTAGTGCTTTAAAGTGTCTAATGGAATTTTTTTTGAAGGGAATAGAATCCCTGATTTTTCGAATTTAAGATCAGAAAGTTTTAAAATGTCTTCAGGAATTTTAATTTTAATGAAATTTTCAGTCAGATCCTGACTGGGATAAGATTTTAGATAAAAATCGTTCAAGGTCGCTAGGACCTTGTTCTTATAAGGCGTGTAGACCGTATACGGGGTTCCTGAACCTGATAGGATTTCATCTTTTTCAAAAAGGCATTGATCTTTAAAGGTCTTAAAGGGGATGCCTTGGGCTTTTAAAAGCTTTTCGACTTGGCTATCTCGGGCTCGGGCTGAAGGCTCGTAATCATGATTGCAGTAAACGGCCTCGATGGACAATTTCTGAGTCCATTTTTCAAAAATCTCAGGAACCGATCCATATCGAACGATCAGGTCGCTTCCGGACTTTTGAAGTTCTATTTTTATGTCCTCTAAGGTTTGATGGATAAATTCAACTCTTGGATCTTTTGAAGTCAAATGCGACAAGATGTCTTTATCAAAAATAAAAACCGGCAGCACATTTTTGTGCTGTTTCAGAGCGTGGTAAAGGCCGGCATTGTCTTCAATACGAAGATCCCGCCGAAACCAAAAGAGTGTGACCTTTGACATATAAAAATCCTATCACACTTATGTTTAAGATGTGTTAAACTTGTTTTTCAAGGAATCATCGGATGCCAAAAAACAAATCTTTAGACAAAATTAAATCCTCCCTTTTTTCAAGGAGCATGAGCCTTGCAAAGTTCTCTCTCAATGCGGGTGCAAAATTGGCGGCGCAAGGACTGACCTCGGCCCTGCAATCGGATGCCATCAAAAATGAAAAATGGCGCGCTTTTATAAAAGATCAGGCCCAGCTTTTAACCACAGAACTGGGCGAACTGAAGGGCAGTCTGATGAAGGCCGGCCAAATGTTGTCGATTTACGGCGAGCATTTCTTCCCGCCGGAAGCCAATCAGTTTCTAAAAACTTTGCATCAGGATTCCCCGCCCGTAAAATGGGAAGTGATTCAAGAGATTTTAATCAAACAACTGGGCCCCGAAAAATGTGCCCTTTTAGAGATTGATCCCGTCGCGATCGGCACGGCCTCTTTAGGTCAAGTTCATAAAGCGAAAATTATAAGCACCGGGGAATGGATCGCATTGAAAGTTCAATATCCCAATGTTGATAAAGCCATCGACAACGATCTTCGAGCCATCAGATCCTTTTTATATTTGATTAAGCTTCTTCCAAAAGATTTTAATACCGATTCAATTTTTAAAGAGATTCGTGAAATGCTGGTGCAGGAAACCAACTATGAATTGGAAGCCAACTTAACCGAAGAATACACAGCCCTTCTGAACGGCGACCCCCGTTTTGTGATCCCCAAAGTGAACCGAGAATTTTCGAACCGAAAAATTCTTGCGACCAGTTTTGAATTGGGCGTACGGGTCGATGATGAGAAAATTAAAACACTTTCGCAGGCTCGGCGAAACCAGCTGGCGCTTAATTTCTTGGATCTTTATTTTAAAGAGATCTTTGATTGGAATTTGGTGCAAACAGATCCCCATTTTGGCAACTATAAAATTCGCCTGGGTAAAAAAGGTGAAGATCAAATCATCCTTTTTGATTTTGGTGCGACGCGGAGATATCCAGAAAAATTTATGAAGGCTTATCATCGCATGATTAAAGCCATCTTTAACAATGACAGGCCCCAGTTTGAAAAAGCCGCCGTGGATCTGGATTTTCTTCATGAAAACGACTCCCCTGAACTGCGCGATATTTTTTCTGAGATGTGCTTAAGCTTAGTTGAGCCTTTTTTAGAACCCTCGGACCCTAGAAACACCAACGGCCAAGTGGCTGAAGATGGCACCTATGACTGGAAAGACACCGATTTGCCGCAACGAAGCTCGCAGAAGGTTTTTAAGATGATGCGCTCGTTTGTTTGGCGCACACCCCCCCGAGAAATTATTTTTTTAGACCGCAAAGCTGCGGGTGTTTTTATCTTTTTAGGAAATTTAAAAGCCCGCATCCAGGGTCGCAATCTTTTGCAGTCTTATATTGATAAAATTAAATGATCAAGGTACGCCCATCAGTATGACGATTCAACGTTTGCGGCCCCTTCTTTTTGCAACTGTAATTTATACGATCCTAGTGATCCTGTGGGGCGCCTGGGTGCGCATCTCTCACTCTGGTGACGGTTGTGGGGACACCTGGCCCCTCTGCCATGGCCAGCTGATTCCGACAGCTGAGCGGGCAAAGACTTGGGTCGAGTACGCCCATCGGGTGATGTCGGGCTTGTATGGCATTTTAGTTTTCCTTATTTTCTTATGGAGTCGAAAAGTTTTCACAGAAGGCCACAGGTCCCGTCGTTACGGCGCCTGGCTTTTATTTTTTTGCATCCTTGAAGCCCTTCTGGGTGCCAATATTGTTTTGTTTAAACTGGTTGGAACCAATGACACTTTTTTTCGCGCCCTGGTGATCGGAATTCATCAAATAAATAGTCTTCTTTTAACGGGCGTGTCCGCCCTTCTGCTTTTGACCTCAGGGGAAGATTCAAATCGCCCGCCTTTGAAATTTCCTGGTGGCGCTTACTTAAGATATTTTTTATTTCTTTTGTTAGCCATGGCGGGGGCTTGGGCGGCCCTGTCTTCAACGCTTTATCCCGCAGAGGGGCTTGCACAGAGTTTAAATAATGAATTGGCTGAAGGTGCTCCTATGATGATGCGTCTAAGATCTTTGCATCCTATTTTTGCCTTGTTATTTGGAACCTGGATGTGTGTTTGGCTTTATAAGAATTTAGACCTGACAACGTGCGCACTGTGGGTTTTTGCAATTCTGGTTGGAATCTTGACTTTGCTTTTAGCATCACCCGTGGTTCTTAAGATCACCCATCTTTTTTTAGCTCACCTTTTATGGATTTCACTGATCAGACTTTATTATTTAAAAGATCAAATGACGATCTCGGAAGATTCCGCCAAGCGATGAAGGTAGTACACTTTTTCATTGATATCTTCGAGCTCTAGAATCATCTGTTGAAAATCGTAATCCTTCACTAAATAAGATGCAAAAGCTCCGACAATTTCTTCGGGGCCTGTTAGATTATGCATAAAAATATCCCGTTGACCCGCATCTGGGATATGAGTGTGAATCCATCTTGCTAAAACGTTATTCAAACCGTGAATCAAAGGCGCTGCTTGGGGATCTAAGGTTGTGTTTTCGACAATGGGTTCCGTTTCACAAATCACAAAAGGCGTGTCACTGTCTTTCACATTTCCCAATTTCACTTTGCCCATGCCATAAATAAAAACCAGCAACGTCCCATTGCTGCGCTCTTCAACAATCTGCGTGCTTCCATAACCCGCAATTTCCCGAACAAAATCTACTTTATACCCCGGGACTGTATTTCCAGCCGCCGAGGGGTTGTCATTAAAGCCAATAGCCACAGGAGTTTTTGTCGCCACTGATTTTCTGAACATTTCAATATAGCGGGGCTCAAAAATATGAAGGGGCTTGGTTGTCTTCGGGAAAAGTGTTACGTTCACCATTGGAAATAAATAAACATCCATGCCCTTAGACTCCTTTTAGAATTATAGGTGGAGGATGGAGAACTCACAAACAATCATCTTTTTTGACGGACTCTGTCATCTTTGCAGTTATTTTGTCGACCTTTTGATTCGGAAAGATTCTTTAAGGCAACTGCGCTTTGCCCCCCTTCAAGGCTCGACCGCTGAAAAGTATCTTAGCTTGCAGGACCGAACGGACCTTGTGTCGGTGATCTTGTTACATCAAGGAAAATTATATTATCAATCTGAAGCCGTGATTTTAGCTTTGCTTCAGTTGCAGGGCCTGTTTCAACTTGCGAAGATCTTTAACTTGCTACCGAAGCCTGTCTTAGATTTTTTCTATCTTAAGATCGCAAAATATCGAAAAGCTTTGTTTGGGGCACGACTGACGTGCCGAATTCCCACCCCTCAGGAGCGTGATTTTCTTTTGCCTTAATAATTGCGACTCGACTTTGGGTGGGTTACCTTTGATCCGTCTTGGGAATTTCTGATAGCATAACTAGATGATCGACACAGGAAATTCGTATTTTATTATCATGTTGGGCGGCGTGGCTTTGTTTTTATATGGGATGACCACGGCCAGCCAAGCCTTAGAAAGATTAATGGCCAATCGAATTTCCAACCTGATGAGTCGCATGGCTCAACATCGCATCACGGCTATTGGCGTCGGCGTTTTGTTAACAGCACTTTTGCAAAGTTCTGGCGCCGTGACTTCGATGCTTGTGGGTCTTGGCTCTGCCGGCGTTGTGACGCTGAAGCAAGTCATGGGCGTCATTATCGGAACGGCCATTGGATCGACCTTAACCGTTCAATTGATTTCTTTGGATATCGGCCAGTATTCCTTGCCACTTTTTTCTATTGCTTTTTTTGTTTACTTCCAAACTAAAAAAAATCCCATTAAAAATTTCTGTCTTGTGATTATGGGCTTTGCCCTTTTATTTTTAGGCTTAAAAATGATCTCGATCAGCTCGCATCATTTTGTGGAAAATCCTTTATTAAAAGAATTTTTTCAAAGCTTAAGGGAAAATCCCTTCTACTCATTCCTGGTTTCAACTATTTTTTGTGCCTTGATCCACTCAAGTGCTGCGACCATTGGTATCGCCATGAGCTTAGCCAGTGTGAATGCGATCAGTATCTACGATGCGATGATCTGGGTTTATGGTGCCAATGTCGGAACAACCTTCACCGCCATCCTGGCTGCGATGGGTAGTAATTATGTTGGCCGCCAGGTGGCTTGGGCTCACTTTTTTTACAAGATCCTTAGTGTGGCGATCTTTTATTTTTTCACTTGGCCATTTATCGAACTTTTGAAAAATTTCGATGACTCGGCGGCACGGATCATTGCGAACGGACACTTAGTTTTTAATGTAATGTCAGCGATTATTTTTTACCCTTTCATTGAAAAAGGCGCCGTTCTGATTGAAAAGTTGATTCCGCAAAGTGCCCAAGAAAGATTCGGGGCTGAATTTTTGGGACAGAATAATTACCAAAGTTCGGCCCTAGCGATCTCTTACGCGAATCGCGAAATCATGCGCTTAGCTGATATGGTTTTAGGAATGGTCACCGATTCGATCCGACTTTTTGAAGTCGCCGATACGACGCTTTTAGAATCGATTAAAGAACGCGATAATAAAGTCGACTTTCTTTACCGAGAAACAAAAATGTTTTTACTGGATCATGTCAATAAATCGGGTCAAAAAGTTCAACAAAGCATTATGAATATGATCATGTTTTTAAGCGATTTAGAAAGAGCCGCCGATGCCATCGACATTAATATCGTGGCGCTGGCCATTAAAAAATATGCTCTTAAATTAGAGTTTTCCCCCGAAGATTGGGAAGAAGTTAAAATTATGCATGGTCACGTCGTGAAGGTGGCCTCCATGGCTGTGAATTCTTATCAAACCAAGGAACTGAGTGATGAGGCGATCAAATTAAAGCGCGCGCTGACTAAAATTGAGATCACCTTCCGCGAAAATCATATCAGCCGATTGAATCGGGGCATTCGGGATTCCATCAATACAAGTTCAATTCATTTGGATTTGCTGAGCGAATATCGTCGTATTGTCAGTCTTCTTTGCAATCATGCCTACAACGGCGACAAAGGAAAGATGCAGTGATTCGGTATTTCTAAAGAGGACGTACTTTTTTTGTCGCTATTTCGATACTTGTAAATTCTTTTTGCCATAAGTTCATTAAATCTTGGGCGACGCTTTTGGCCTGTAAATTTAGTTCATCAAGGCTGGTGGTTTTTACCGGAGTTCCAGCTGTCGAGATATTCATCGCAAAATGAATTTGTGTAGAGACCGCGGACCGACTGGCGATACTGATGCTTAGTTTTTTATCTTTCCAAAAAATATCATCGCCCTGACGAATTAGATCGTCCTGCTGCAAAGCCTTTCCAGCGGAGCCTTGTAAATAATCCCGGGCGATGCTTGCAAAAAGTCTTTGTGAAGTGACTCCAACAAATAGACTGGTGTGGAAAATTTCGATGATAAAATGCAACATCCTTGAGCCCTTGATGGCTGAACGTTCGACTAAATCTTCACCATCGATCATATTTTCAAATGGAATATCGCAAGCGCCAATCCAGGAAATAATCGAGTCCCCTAAGACCTTATGATATAAATAGGCATACAAAGGCTGCAATTGCGAACCATCGTAAGGCATTTCCGCAGGGATAAAGTAAGTTTTCATAAGACCTCACCGAAATATTTTTTAACGTCGATTCCAGCCTTTTCCATGGCATTTTTTGACCTTAAGCAAGATTCACACTGCCCGCACCAGCGGGCCCCAGCAAAATAACAAGGCCAAATTTTTTCTAAGGGCATTTTTAATTCTAAAGCCCGGAGGACAATTTCCGTTTTATTTAAAGAGGTCGTGAAGCATTTCAACTTCATTTTATTAGCCGTTGAAAAACTGAAAGAATGATCCAAAGCCTTCATATAGTCTTCGGTATTATCTGGGAAGGTGGCGGCCTCTTCGGCGTTAAAACCTGGAATCACAAAGCTGACGCCTAAGGCTTCGGCAAAGCCTGCGGCAATATTTAAAAAAATACCATTGCGATTGGGAACCCAAACAGATTTAGCGGTTTGGTGGCTGACTTCTAAGCTGTGAATATCAACATTGGTTCCGGTCGGAATATTTTCACTGGCAACCAGCAATGAGGATTTATTAAAATCGGCAAAGAACGGAAGATCGACAACTTTGTGCGAAATTTTTAGTCCTGCGGCCAAATTCTTGGCGGCCTTGATCTCTTGGTGGGCTGCCTTCTGACCGTAGTTAAAAGTCAAAGCCAACACGACATCTAGCTGAAAATGGGCTTCATAAAGATTAAGGCTGGAATCAAGTCCCGCCGACAAAAGGACAAGAGCTTTATTTTTTTGCATTTTTTGCTTTTGCGCCAGTTGATTTTTTTTTGCGATTTCTTAACGCTTTCAATCCTCGACTGACCTCTTGCGCCCGCAAAAGAATTTTCCCGCCCAGAAAACTAAGATCTCCCAGTTTTCCTTCGCGACTGTTTTCTAGAACAGCGACTAAATGATTGATCTTGCCTTGCAGTGTAGGGCTGATTTTAACCAGGACATCGTCAATCATTTTCTGAGATCGAGCCCAGCGCTTTTTCGTCGTCTTTTTCTTAGCCGTTTTTTTAACTATTTTTTTTGCAACTTTTTTCTTTATTGCCATAATGACACCCTTAAATCTTTAATTAACAGCTGAATTGTTTGCTGTCCGTTATAATAATTCCATTGCAGTTCGCCCAAAATATCGTAGGTCATCGAACGTTCTGTCATCAGATCTCTTTGTGACGCCGTTGGCGAAAACAACAGGGCCTCTTGCACACCCGTGCCTTCATTATTAATACATGTCAGGCGCAAATGCCCGCCACGGAGCTGCTTGATTCCTTGCAAGCGGACACCTTTAAAACAAAAAACAGGAGACTCAAATTGCACGCCAAAGGGTCCCAAAAATTCCAGCCATTTCATTAAAATGGGGGTCATCTCTGAAAATTCTAAATCCGTGTCGTAAAAAAGCGGCCGTTCCGAATTCTTAAAAGCTGTGCCCGTAAAGTTTTCGGCAAAGTAATTCGTCATACAATTTTTAATTTTTTCTGAGTGACGATATTCAAACTCAAAACCAGCCGCCTGAGAATGACCACCGAAACGATTTAAATGATCCTTCGCGCTGGTTAACATTTCAACGAGGCAACCGTCAAAATCCTGAGGTCGCCGGGCACTTCCGACAACTTGGCCGGTGGATTCGTCCAAAGATCCCACGAAACTGGGTTTTTGACTTTCTTGGCTCATTTTTGTCGCCATCAGCCCCACAAGACCACGATGAAATTTGGGCGATATCATAAACATTAAGTTTTCACCAGCTGATTGAGCGACAAAATTTTTGATTTCAATTTCGGCCTCAGACTGCAGCTGCACTCGCATTTGATTATTATCTAACACCCGGTGGATTAAGGTCTGAGCCATTTTACCATCATTACAAAGTAAAATATCGATCGGTAAAATTTCAGAACCCAACCGACTGAGGGCATTTAACTTCGGAGCAAAGCGGATGGCCACATCGCCGCTGGTCAAGCTTCGATCATCAAGGCCGACGCCCGCTTTTAAGGCTTTGATTCCAGGCTTTTCAGTTTGTGAAAGCTTAATAAGTCCATGTTTTACCAAAGTGCGATTGTCACCGATCAATGGAACCATGTCGGTCAAAGTTGCAATGGTGAAATATTCAAGCACATCTTTTAATTCAAAATTTTCAGCCGACTTAAGCCCGCTGTTAATCATCTGGCGTTTTAAAGCTCGTAATAAATAAAATGCAACGCCGGCCCCGCTCAGATATCCCAGCCCCGAGGTGTCGCTTTCTTGATTCGGATTCACAACGGCCCAGCAGACTGGCAAAACTTCGGCTGGCAAATGGTGGTCTGTGATAATGACATCAACACCCAGTTCGCTTGCTTTCAAGGCCGCCTTTGTTGCGGTGATACCAACATCGACGGTCACAATCAGGCTGACGCCATCAGCGGCTAAAGCCTCGACGGCTTCTGGGTGAAATCCATACCCTTCTGCTAATCTTGCCGGCTGATAGGGTACAACATTTTCAAAACCCATGCTTATTAAGCCAGTCATCATCAAAGCCAAACCAGAAGTTCCGTCTAAATCAAAATCGCAATAAATGGCGATTTTTTCTTTAGCCACAAATGCCTGAGCTAAGCGCTTCACCGCGAGATCCATATTCATCAAAGAATATGGATCCTTTAAACTTTGCAGTTTAGGAAATAGAAAAGTTTCAATCTGAGCTAAGTCTTTCAGGCCGCGCCCTGCAAGAACCCGCTGGATCGCGGCTGGAATGGGACCCTGGGAATCCAGCGGATGCAAATCATCACTTTTTTGATCTGCATTTCTAGATTTCCAAACGATTTTCATCGGCGATCTCTTTTTCTTTTAACTTGCTTTAGAGGGAGTCAGTTTCTCGGTCAAAAGAATCAAAGGGGCTGCAACATAGATCGATGAATAAGTTCCAAAGAAAATTCCCACACACATCGCAAAAGCGATATCTGAAATCGTTCCACCTGCTAAAAAGTATAAACACAAGGCCGAAGTGAAGGTTGTTCCAGATGTGATCAGAGTTCGCGTGAACATATCATTGATGGATTTATTAATAATAAATCGGATGCCACGCTCTTTGTACATATGCTCAGTTTCACGAATTCGGTCAAACACGACGATCGTGTCATTTAAAGAATAACCAATCAAAGTCAGTACCGCTGCTAAGATTGGAATATTCACTTCTTTTCCCACGGCCACAAATAAAGCCAAAGTGATGATGGCATCGTGGGCCAAGCAAAGAACGGCACCGGGAGCATATTTATAGTCAAATCTTAAAGCGACATAGATCAAGATCACAAGCAGGCAGTAAAAAACCGCCAGTAAGCCGTTGCGTTTTAATTCAGCTCCGACCTGGGGACCGACTGTATCAACCCGACGAATTTCTGGCTGATACTGAGCTAGCTGTGTTCCAATGGCGTCTTTCAACTTAGAAATCGATAAATTTAAAATATCATTGGTTTCTTTATCGCTTTTACCACTTTTCCCTTGAAAGCGAACAACGAATTCATTTTCTTCGCCGATGCTTTGCACGCCGACTTCGCCCAGATCGGCTGTTTCAAGAGTTTTTCTAATTTCTGCGATTTCAACCTTTTGGCCGAACTTCACTTGCAGCTCGGTGCCCCCACGGAAATCAATTCCATAAGTCACTCCGTGCACTAGCAAGTAGATGATCGAGACCAAAACGAAAAGCAGGGAAAGACCTCCAAACAGGCCGATCTTTCCAACAAAATCAAATTTTCCAGAGTCCAATTCTTTTTTCTGCATTTTGTTTTCCTAAACTGATAATTTTTGAACTCGAAATCGAGTGATTAAAGTATCAACAATGACTTTTGAAACAAACACGTTGGCAAATAATGTTGTCACAATACCGATCAACAAAGTGACGGCAAAACCTCGAACGGGACCCGTTCCGAAATAAAGCAGCACTAAGGCCGTGATGGCTGTTGTGATATTAGCATCCAAAATCGCGCTCATGGCGTGTCTGTAGCCATCGTTAATGGACAACCGAAAACTTCCACCCTTGGCAAGCTCTTCCCGAATCCGCTCGTTAATAAGCACATTCGCATCGACGGCAAAACCCACAGTTAATGCGATCCCCGCGATGCCTGGTAAAGTTAAGGTCGCCCCTAAAGATGTTAACAGTGCGAACATGCAAAGAATATTAATCGCTAAGGCAATGGTCGTAATGACACCCATTTGACGGTAGTAAATCAGCATAAATATGACGATCAGCAAAGCTCCTAGATAAGACGCCATTTTGGCGCGATTGATCGAGTCTGCGCCTAAGCTAGGCCCCACGCGTCGCTCTTCCAACTGCTCTAAAGAAGCTGGCAGCGCACCGGCCCGAAGTGAAGTTGAAATCATTTTTGCTTCTTCCATTTTTCGTTTTGAATCGCCGCGACCCAAAGTGATTGAAGCTGAACCCCCAGCAATGCGCCCTTTTATATTTGGTGCCGACTTAATCACACGGTCCAAAACAATGGCCATCCGCTCGTTCACATGATTACCCGTCAGGTCTGCAAACTTTGTAGCGCCCGCTGTATTGAATCGCAAGAGCACTTCAGGACCACCATATTGATCAAAGCCAACACTGGCACTGTCAAGATCGCCACCACCTAAGTGAGTGTCGGTTTTTAACAAATAAGGAGCAGCGCCAACTTCCATGGATTTTGCATTTTCTGATTTCTCATAAAACACAGATGTGTTGGCTGGAATTTTGTCCTTTAAATCGTTGTTTAATTTAGTGATGTATTCCGAGTATTTATTTTTCGCTAAAGAATAATCCCCCGCTTTTTCGGCATCAGCAATCAGGCCACGAAGTTTTGTAGGTTCAATTTCGTTAGACACGATCATAAAATCAAGTTTTGCCGTTGTATTGATCAGCTGTTTGGCGCGTTCTGCATCGGCCATGCCGGGCAACTGCACAAGAATTCGATCCGTGCCCTGCTTGCTGATGGAAGGCTCAGACACACCGAACTCATCGATCCGATTTCGAATGGTCTCAATGGCTTGCTGGATGACCTTTTCTTTGTAATCCGTCAGATAAGCATTATAGTAGCGAACATTTACTGAATTTTCGCCGGCCGCACCTTCTTGTAAAACATTGCCGTAACGATCCGCCAATAGCTTTTGAACTTTAGGCTTATCCGCCGTGTTTGTAACGGTGATTAAAACTTCACCTTGATTGCCACTGACTGTTTTAACTTCGGAGACGGGAATATTTTCTTTTTTAAATTCCTCTTTCAAAGAAGCCACCAAACGAGTCGTACTTTCGGTGATCACGCCATCCACGTCAGCACCCAAGACAAGATGCAAGCCTCCTTGAATATCGAGGCCGTAATTTAATTTTTGCTTAAAAGGCCATGCGCTGATTTTATCCACATTAACAAAATTAGGCAGAGCCCAAAAAATCGCTAAAGCAACGCCCGCGATCGCTAAGATCGATCTCCAATTTTTTTCCATTAAGCTTTTCCTTCAGTGGCTGTTTTGCTCGAGCCCGCGATTGAGTTTCTTAAAAACTTCAAGCGAACGCCGTCAGAAACTTCTAAAGTCACAAAGCTGTCTGTTAGACCTTCAATGCGGCCTAAAATTCCGCTGCTGGTCAGAACTTCGTCGCCACGTTTGAGTTCTTTTAAAAACGCCCCGTGTTCTTTTTGACGCTTTGATTGAGGTCGGATGACCAAGAAGTACATCACTCCGAAAATAAAGACAAAAGGCACGACCGAAAGTAAGGCGTTGGGTTCTTGGCCTGTCGCTACTGCGGCTTGTGCAAACGCAATTGATGAAAACATACAAAACCTCCAATTTGGTTTTAAGTAGAAAATTCAACATCTTTCCAGCCATTAATCAAGGAAATGGGAGTTAATTTTCAGAGGCCAATGAAACTGATTTTGTGAACCGCGTTATACAATCGTCGCGGAAGGCTTCCCAGCGATCTTCTTGGATCGCCTGGCCAATGCGTTCCATCAGCTTCATATAAAAATAAATATTGTGAATCGAATTAAGCCTGCTGCCTAAAATTTCACCACTTAAAAACAAGTGTCGAAGATAAGCCTTTGAATAATTTGTGCATGTATAACAGTCACATTCTGGATCCAGTGGTGACGGATCTTCACGAAATTCATTGCGCTTAATGCTGACTTTGCCCCGCCATGTGTACAAAGTGCCATTCCGAGCCACCCTTGTGGGGATCACGCAGTCAAACATATCAATGCCGGCATCGACGGAAATCACTAAATCTAATGGCGTTCCCACGCCCATCAAATAGCGCGGCTTATGTTCGGGCATCAGCGGGGCAATATACGGTAGTAATTCGTGCATTAAATGAATGGGTTCGCCAACGCTAAAACCACCCAAAGCATAGCCTGGCAGATCGACGCTGGTGATTTGCTGCAAGCTCTTTTTACGATGCTCTAAGCTAAGGCCGCCTTGGATAATTCCAAACAGCAAACTTTCTTTTCTGGTCATCGCTGCTTTGGATCTTAAAAGCCACCGGTACGTCAGATCCATCGATTTCTGAATTTGATCTTCAGTGGCTGGATACTGCAAGCATTCATCAAAGGCCATAATGATATCTGCGCCCAAATCCATTTGAATCTCCATACTTTTTTCCGGAGAAATAAAATGCTTGGCGCCATCTAAATGAGATTTAAATTCAACGCCTTCTTCTGATATTTTTGCCAGTTGCGAAAGCGAGAAAACTTGAAAACCACCCGAGTCTGTTAAGATCGGCTTATTCCAATTCATAAACTTATGCAGACCGCCTAAATTTTTAATCACCTTTTCGCCAGGGCGAAGATGTAAATGATAGGTATTTCCCAAAAGAATTTGAGTGCCGCTTTGAATCAGCTCTTCATTGGTCATGGCTTTAACGGTGGCTTTTGTTCCGACCGCCATAAAAACGGGAGTTTCGATCGCCCCGTGCGCTGTCATCAAGGTCCCGCGACGGGCCTTTCCCCGTTTGGCTTTTAAATCAAATTGCCCTAATTTCATGGCTGGTCTTTTCCTTTTATCCAAACGGACAAATCGCCGTAACTGAACAGGCGGAACTTACGCTCGATCGCCCATTGGTAGCAAGATTTTACTTTTTCTAAGGAGCTAAAACCTGCCACCAAAGCAAGCAATGTGCTTTGTGGCTGGTGGAAATTCGTCATTAATCTGTCGACCACTTTCCAATCATAAGGCGGAGCAATCATCAGATCGGTGGCTCCACGAAATCCTTGCGAAGTTTTTTCAAATTTTCCTGCGGCTGCACTTTCTAAAGCTCGCGCCGCTGTCGTGCCCAAGGCCCAAACAGCAAAACCGTTTGATTTGGTGTCTTCCACTGCTTGCCAAGTTTGAAATGGAATTTCGACGTCTTCAAAATGCATTTTATGCTGGCTTAAAATTTCTGTCGTTACCGGCAAAAAAGTTCCAAGGCCCACATGCAAAGTGATCAATTGTATTTGGACTTTTTTATTTTTTAAAATTTCTAAGTGGTCCTTTGAAAAGTGCAGACTGGCCGTGGGCGAAGCCAAGCTTCCCGATTTTTCGGCCCAGGCCGTTTGATACCACAGACTGTCTTCGTTCCGAGTGTGCCTTTCATCCCGAGCTTTTTGAATATAGGGCGGTAAAGGAATTTCTGCCACTTTTTCAAAATACTCTTCACTTAAAGGCCGCAAAGATCTGACTTCTTGCGGTCGGCCTTTTGACAGAAGCTGAATTTTTTCGCCCAAAGGAAGCTCGATCCAATCGCCGATTTTAGTGCGGCTGGCCGGGAACAGCACCTGCCAATCCAAAAGATTTTCGGATTTTAGAAAAAGAATTTCTAAATCTCCGACAAAAATTCTTCGCTTTAAAACTTTGGTGTTATTTAAGATTAAAAGATCGCCTGGATTAAATTTCTGAAGTAGTTGATCGAGGGAAATTTCACAAGGCTTTTCATCGACCCACATAACGCGACTGGGACGCACAGGACTTTGTGCGACAAGCTCTGCTGGATAAGGAAAATCGAGATCTTTAAGGGTCAACATCGGTCGGCTGGTTATGCCCGATTAGGATAGTTAAAGAAAGAAAAAAAGCGGGGCCTCTCGGCCCCGCGGAACTGCCTGGGGAACCACCTAACCCAAACAGCTCACTAACAACACTTAAAAGGGGATCAATCTTCCATTCGCCGATAACTGATCGTGTTCCAAAGAACTCCACCCACTGTCAGCGCGTAAATTCCAATAAAAATAATCACTTCTTTAAATTCAAGCATCCTTGCCGTCCTTTTTTACTATCCATGTTATTGCAGCCGATCTACTAGAAAGCGTTCACCATCCTAGTTTCCGCTCCCCCTCCGCCGCCGGGCATCCATGCCCTCTTGTTATAAAGACAGCGGTCAAAGCAAGGTCGGTTAAAAGGAAAACGTCCAGCTTAAAAGATCTCTTGATGAGTTATAGGGGTTCTGATAATCGTTATAGCAGAGTTCATCACCAAGCCCGGGTGGCGAAATTGGTAGACGCACTAGCTTGAGGTGCTAGCGA
>JAYWEQ010000171.1:0-3005 GCA_043779185.1 Pseudobdellovibrionaceae bacterium | reverse complement strand
CTTGAGCGTTGATTGATGGTTCTTCGCTCGCAGATTTTTCTGATTTCCAATCGTACTCATCAAGAAGGACATCAATCCAATCTTTTTCAAAGGGCTTTCCTGTCAGTATTTCGCGTGGCTTTAAGTTCTTTCTTTTGCCGCGATCGAAAGTGCGGTGGTTCCAATAAAAATTAAAGATCGGACAAAACCAAGATGGAATGGATTTATAACTCACAAGGTAGCGGCGAATAACGCTATTTACTGTTTCAATCAACGAATTTGATTTCTTTGCTGAATTTCACTAAATTGACCCCGTCAATTTCACCTTCTTTGACCCCCCTTCTTAACGGACCGAAGGGACGACCATAAACTCTTTCTTAGAAAAGCATCTACGACGGCTTAGCGTCAAGCGTCCTTTTTCTTTTTTCGATAGGATTCTCCTTTCATGTGAATGTTAATCCCTTTTGAAACCAGGCGATCGGAGATCGCTTCGCATACGACTGGATCGCTGATAATGTCATTCCAATTTTTTGTTGGGACTTGAGTCGTAATAATGGTGGATTGTCCGTTGGCGCGTTCATCGATGATATCGTAAAAATCTTGAAACTGAGTTGGGCTGAGTGGCTTTATGCCGAAGTCATCCAATACGATGAGTTGCGCACTTGAGATTTTCTTTACAAAAGAAGAATAAGCTCCTTTAAGTCGAGCCAGTGTTAGCTGTTCGATAAGATCATTCATCCTAAAATAACGCACCGAAAGACTTCGCCTACATGCAGCGAATCCAAGCGCCGTAGCGAGAAAAGATTTGCCGACGCCAGTCGGTCCTTGAATAATCAAGTTTGTTCCGTCTTCGATAAAACGAGCGGTCGATAAATCTTGAATGAGTGATTTTTCCAGATTGCGCGGTAATGACCAATCAAAAGCCTCGAGCGAAGCCTGAAATTTAAATCCGGCTTTTTGAAGTAAAACTGTAACGCGTGCATTTTTTTTATAACCCACCTCTTCTTGCAAAAGAATGCTTAAGAATTCTTCGTAGCCCCATTTATGCTGATGAGCGTTTTTAAGGTGGACTTCGTAAGAAGTTAAAATGCCTTTTAGCTTGAGATCGATTAAAAGATTTTTATTTGGATACGTAATTTGCATAATTTTTTTTCCTTTTTAATTTTATTTCAGTTGGAATGGATTTCAGTCCACGTTTCTTGACCGCGTAAGTTTGGGTTTTCTCCCGATCGCTTAATTGTTTCTGGAGAGTTCTCTCGACCTATATTTTTTATAATTGCTTCTATGTCTCGAAGGCGAGGGTTCAACGACCCGAGCTTTTCCAGCATCAAAGCACATGCACTTTCGAGTGCCGGAGCAGAATAACGCTGCGCAAGCCGCAGAATTCCTTGGACTCTGCGAAGGTGCATGAGCGGATGCCTTGATTTTTCAATAAGATTTTTGACTACATGTTCTGTCGAAGGTCCGACTTCTTGCGCCTGCTGAATTGCTCTACGCGGCGTAAACTCGTTTAGAGCTTTTATGGCATCGGGATAATGATTAGGCTCTGTAACGTATCGCCCAATACTCGCAGACGATAAGTTTCTGTGAAGAGCCACGCGTTCAAGTTTGTGAAAAATTTCCACAAATTTTTCCGTAATCCTTACATCGAGCGTCAGCGAGCGAAGCTCCTGCGGTGCAGAAAAAAAATTCTTTCCTACTTGAAGATGACAGTCCGGATGAAGAATAAGTCTTTTCCAATTTCCGTATTGATATGCGTGATCAGGTAGCGGAATCAATATGGACTTTTCTTGCTGAAACTTTTCCTCTCGCGAGATTCCGTATTTTTTCATTTTCCGATTGTTAAACTCATCGCACAGACTCTGCACATACTCGTTGAGAGCTTCTATGGAAAAAAACTTTCGTGTCATCAGCTTTGGTTTGGCCCACCGACGAAAAACACCAAGTGCATTTTCAATCAGATTCTTATCTTTCGGACTTGCAGGACGTACTGCAATCTCCGCTGTTTGATAGTGCTCACAAAGTTTAGCAAACTCCGGGTTCACGTCCGGATCATAACGATGCGCTCTTGATACCGAAGCTTTCGCGTTATCAAAAACAAGAGTTTTTGCTGCTCCACCCATATGGTCAAAGCATGCAACGACAGCCGGGAAAAGATCTTCCTGTTTTTCAGTGTGCGTGGCGAGAGCAAAAAATTTCTGACTGAAACATAAAACTCCACCAAATAATCGGCACTCCACAAAACCATCTTTCGACCAGTATCCAATACCAGACTCTTTGCCGAGATAATCTATTTCTAGCCGCTCTCCGGGCGGATGAATTTTATGCCAGTGAAGTTCCACCGACGGAAAGCGACGCTTATATTCTCGCCAAAAACTGATGTAATTCACCGACATCAAATTATCGCGCCAAGCTATTTTCTCCTCAAAATAAACAGACAGCTGTACCCCTCGCTCAGTTTCCGATTTTACCTCTGGCCAATCAATAAAATTAGACCAAGGAGCCTCGTATACCTTTTTTGGCAATGATTCGACGCCTACACCCGGATCTCCAGAAACCAAATATTTTTTTACCGTGTTCTTAGAAATCCTAAGCGTGTTCGCGATTTGTTTTTTCCCTAACCCTAAATTCTTTAAACGATGTACCTCTTTGATCATTCTGACTCCTATAGATTTCGATCGTGTACGTCGGGACATAACTGGTGCTCCTTTGAGAAAAAGAACACCAATCTAACCCACATTTACTTGCCGGTCATCCGAAGGGGTCAATTAAGGTGAAATCAGGGGGGTCAAACCACCTGAAATAGGAGGGGTCAATTGAGGTGAAATCAGGGGGGTCAAACTACGTGAAATTCAGCATTTGAGCATGACAAGGCACTTTCTATGTACCAACAAATTACGTACGATAATGCCGGAGGCTGGGCAGGATATCCAGCACCTTTACCGCCTCGACCTCTAAAATAGTTAAAGACGGTGAGAGAAAAAACGCCCGACGCGGTAAATTTAAAGTGTCTGAGTCAAAAGTAG
>JAYWEQ010000170.1:0-7078 GCA_043779185.1 Pseudobdellovibrionaceae bacterium | reverse complement strand
CTTCCACAGTTTCGACAAGAAACTGCTCCCAGGTTTCAGAATTCCAATTTTTTGAGATTTCACGCAGCTCTTTGTCGGAAAGAATATTTCCGGCTTGATCCAACCACGACTTATTTGTTTGAACTGTTTCTTGACTCATTTGAGTTCTCCTTGTTTGTCGTGGCGTGATTGCCCGACGGGAGACCTCAAGTGCGAAAATCGGTGTATAGGGTGCCAATGTACTTAAACCTGTGAATCAATTCACAGAATCAAAAAAAATTAGTAAATTCCGATTTTTGGGAATCAGCAGATATCTTCCCAATGATGGGAACCGATTCGGTAAATGGGAAAAGTGTTGATCAACGCAATGGAGTGCATTCGGTTGTAGAAAAAGGAAAAATTTGTTCCCAGAATTGGGAAATAGAAAATTTAAAGGGACTGGAGATAGAATTTAGGCAGAACTTGGAATCCGAGCTCGGAGCTTGCCTTTAGAACTTCAGGGCGATCATAGTCACTTGTCAACAGCGTGGCCTGGCTGCCTTCAGGAAGAGATTGCAAGAGATCAAGGCCGGTCAGGGCGGATTTTAAATTGTAGTCGATTATGTATTGGCAGTCTGCTGGTGGTCCCATTTCATCCCGGCGCCAATTTTGAAATTGTTCGATTTCATCAAAGAAAATCGTCCTTGGGCCAAGTTTTTTCTCTAAGGCTGCGAATATATCCACTTCGTCATCCACAACGACCTTAAGCTTGTCAGGCATAATTTCGAGTTTCGAGGTGATTTTCGCCTTAGTTGTAGACAGCGGAAGCTCAATCATGACCGTTGTGCCTGAACCGATTACGGATTTAATAGAGATATCTCCGCCCCAGCGCCCAAGGCAAATCCTTGCGTGATATAAACCGAGACCTGAGCCGCCGGATTTTCCAAATGTGTTTCCTTTTTGAAACAATTGAGACACAACTTGCTCGGTCATACCACTACCGCTATCCACGATTAAAATAAAAAGCCTGTCACCGCGAGACCGGCAACTGATTTCAATTTTGCCGTCATTTGGGATGGCCTCCACCGCGTTTTGAATCAGGTTCCCAATAACCCGCGAAAACTGAAGGGGATCGACTTTAATCAGGTTCAGACTTTTTTCATTATAGATCAGCTCAAAGCTTATTTTTCTATAGCCTTGAAGCGCAATCTTTTTTTCCATCATCACTTGTTCTAGGGTAACCTCGGCGATGACATCGCGTTGTTGCCGTTCATTTGACTCAAGCAGCTGCTCTTTCATGGAAAGGTCAGCAACCATAGAATTAATTTTATCAAATGTGGCGGTGAGAATTTTTCGATCCCCATCGTCAAGTGGACTCGATCCAATCACAGCAGCCAAGGTTTGCAGTGGAACCCGAATGTCATGCTGAATCTGGCGCACGACCTCTAAAAACTCATTCGTGCGCTTTAAGGCCTCTTCTTTTTTAATTTCAGATTTTAGTAATTCTAAGTTTTCCGTTTCCTGACTAGAAATTTGACTTCTTAGGAGTTCCACATGATCTTTCAAGCTTTTTTGATTAAATGATGATGACACCAGCCAGTCGAAAAGTTTTGATTTATTTGATATTTTTTTAGAATCCACTCTAAATCCCAAAGCCACTTCTAGGTGAGTAAAAACCGTTTCTTGCAAATTTGAAAGCACGGCTTTTCGGGCCACACGACCGAAAGCGAGAAGCAAGCCAATCCAAAACATGTTAACCAAAATCCAAATCAGCAGGCCTAAATCTATGAGCGGCTTTATTTTAAACAAAAAATGAACTGCGATATTAGTGCGCCCTTCGACAACACAGATCTCCCGGTGCCACCGGCTCCCGCCCTGGGGTCGTTCGAAAACAATTTGCTCGCCTTCTTTGATTTCAATCGCAAATTTACTTTCAGCCAAGTATTTTGCGATCATACTCTGCGCACTTTGATAGAGGGTAAGAACGGACCCCACTTGTGCTTTCGGTATGATCAACTCACAGGCGTTACTAGCAAGCTCCGCAAATGTCTGATTTTCACTTAAAATAGTTCCCTCACGAATTCCAAATGTAAGAATCAAGGACAATGTGAGAGAAATAAGGACGAGCTTCTTCCAGTTCATAGAATTGGTGATCTCATCGGAAGATGATCAAAACTGCCAAGGCCACCGTAATTTATATTGAGCCAATCAATATCTTCTTTTTTAATCGCTGCTGTTGCAAACAGCGGCAGAAGGTCTGGGCTCCAGACATGAGCTGCATAAAGCGGAACCGGCGATCCTAAATTTATGCTCAGATCAAATAATTCAAACTGCGCCTGGTTCATTATGGTTTGAACTGAATTTACAGGGATCGTCGAAAGAAGTTGTTGTTCAGAAAAATCATTCGTTAAGTAGTCGTAAACTGAAGTCTCTAGGGCATTTGACCTGGGCGGTGGCGAAGCCCTGGGGTTGAATGTTTCAATAAGGTCGTAGGCTTCCTGCATAGCATGAAGCCACTTTTGCGAGGTAAGGATCTGATCTGCTTTTTCTAGCATGTATCCAAAGCTTGCGCCTTTGCCATTTTTTCTTTCAGCAATGACAAGACCTGCTTGATAGCCCATCACGTGAACCGATGAGGTGAGCGAGCGAAAAATAGTTCCGTCAACTTCAAGCTCATTGATCATTTGAAAACCGTTCCACTGGCTCTGAATGAAGGACAAAAGTAAACAATGTCTTTCCATCAGCTCTAACAGAGCATTTTTGAGAGCCTCTTCCTTTGAAAAGTGAACGGCCCACCCGCTGGTGGTCTGAAATCGTTTTGGTATTTTTGGAGCGTGCAAAGATTCAAGCGAATAATTTATTTGACCCGCAGAATTTATATTAACGTGACCGGTCTCCCAGGGTAAAATTGTATTTCGCTTAAAAATAAAAAACCATCGCTCGATAAATTCCGCCGCACTCTTGATTGCAGCAAGCCTCGGATTACCGGCGCGGCCCGTGCTGATAAAACTCTCTTCAGCACATTTAAAAGACTGAAAATTCCGATAATATTCAACATTTCCGATGTGCATGTGCTTTAAAAGTCCGGGTGATTTGTAGGTTACAGCAAACCAGTCCAAAAACTGCGCCTCTCGGGAGTTCAGTTTCGGGATCGTTGTTGCCTGACTCGCCTGGGCCGACATCATTTTACCGCTGCCGCTGGTTGAAATTTCCACAGCTCGATTTCACCATCTGAAAACGTCTGCGCTCCCATTGTAATGTTATTTTTATGGATGATCACAGTTCGATTAAAGAACATCGGAACCACAAAGCCCTGATGAATAAGCCACTCTTGGTAAGTTTTTAAGATCGCCGTTTCCTTTTCTCCCATGTCTGGAACGTCAGCAAGTTTCAAATCTACAGGAGGGGTCACGTTTCTAACGCCTGTTATAAAACGGAGCTGCACCGCCGGAAAGCGCTCGCTGGCATCGTAGAGACCAAGAACATAGTCGAACTTTGAATTCTTTGGAGCTTCTTTGAAAAACTCAAAGTATTGCTCCATCGGGACGGATTCAAATTCCATTTCAACACCAACGGTCAGGGCCGTTGATTTTAATAAATTTAAAAAACTGTCAGAGAAAAATCCACTTCCCGGCGTGGCCACCCGAATTTTCGATACCGACTTCGCAGGCAAATTAGCAAGGACCGTATCAGATGATATCGTGTAATTCTCTTTAAACGGTAAAATACTTAAAGCCGGCAGCACTTCACCTTTTTCAGCAATTTTCCACATCGCTTGAACGAAATCTCTTCCCATTTTAGGTCCGGAATTTTTTGAATCTAGGCTATTGAGATAAATAATAGCAGACGGTGCCGACTTAATCATTTTCACATCGGCTTCGGCCCACGGTTTTTCGCCGAGTGGCTTTTGTCCCCGCACTAAAGCGTCAATCTCATGGTTCATGAGTTTTTCTTCAGCATCCTTATAACTGAGTCTCACGGCATCAATGGAACGTGCTGCAAGCGGAAACTTTTTGTAAATCGGATTATAGGGATTAATCTTAAGATGAAATGCCCCTTCATCAATTCCAGAGACATAATATGGGCCGCTAAATTTTGTCGGCTTGATTTCAAGGGTCTTCGGATCAATGTCATTTTTGCTCCAGATTCCAGTTTCAGGTGTCGCGAGCTGCAATAAAAATGATGTCACTCGAAACTTCAGCTGAAACCGAATAACTCTGTCTGAAAGTACTTTGAGACCAGAGCAAGTATCAGCCATAGTCTTAAGCTGATCGCACCCTTCTAAATACTCCCAGAGATGAAAGTGCGTCGAAGATTTCTTTATCAGGATGCGCTTAACAGAGGCTTCAACATCTGTGGCAAGAATCGGGGTGCCGTCATGAAATTTGGCATCGTCTGCAATTTCAAATGTGTAATTACCGTTATCTTCGATTTTCCAACCCTTGCCTAAGAAATTAGAAAATCGCCCCTGGTTTGAATCATAGGCCACAAGTCCACTTGAAATATGCGTTAGCATATACCAAGACACCGTTGCTTTAATGTCGGCAGGATCAGGCAGAGTATCTCCCATGTAGAATCGGACCTTTAAATTTTCAATAGGTTTCACGGAAGCATCCTTTCCCATAAAGAAGTAATCTGCTAGAGCAATTGCGCCAAACAAAATGATAAAACCAAGGGTGAATTTTTTCAAAAACCACTATTCCTTGCAACCAACACATTGAGTAGCAATGGTTCCATAATTAAAATCCTTCATTTTTAGATTGATCGACTTTGAATTGCTCGGATGATCAAGAGTCAACAGCTTTTCAAACTCCCGAGATTCGCAAAAACCAGAGCTTACGACCTGCGATATTGCAGCTTGTTCTTTGAGTTCAAAATTCGACGACAATTTCTCAAGCTCCGGGCTTTGGCCCTTTGACAGTACACATGCAAGGCCAATTAAGGCCGACTCAGACATTCCCATTTGTTACCCCTTTTCTAAACTGTGTTTGAAAGAAACTCTTGGGCTCAATCCCAAGTTTTCTTAGTTTGTTGTTAAACGTAGATTTCGGAAGGCCCGCTTTTTTTGCGGCCTCTAGCTGATTACTGCACTCACTCAGTATCTTTTTAAAATATTCAGTTTCTTTCAGCGCCATAAAAGCCTCATGAGCTAGGGCAGGCAACACGGCATTGCCGTGAGAGGCGAAAATTTCTTGGGATTCTTGCTCAAGGTAATCAATGAAATCGGTGGGCTCAATAATATCTTTTTTGGCATCAGCCGCCATTCGGAAAACAGCATTACGCAGCTCACGAATATTGAGCGGCCAAGTGTACTGCTCAAGTAGCCTTAAGGTGGCGGCCCGGAATGTCTTCTTTTTGACAGATGGCTCAGCCGATAAGAACATCCGCCGAAAGTGCTCAGCTAAGATTTCGACATCCTCCAGACGTTCGCGAAGCGGAATTAAATCCACTCGCATTACATTGATGCGGGAGTAAAGATCTTTTAAGAATTCACCGGTCTCAATTTTGTGTCTGATATCTGGCTGAACTCCGGTGATCAACCGAAACCTCGCTTGAAATTCATGTCCTTGGCCGTCACCAAGGCGCCTAAATTTTCCAACCTCTAAAACACGCAGCAAGGACTCCTGGGCTGAAAGTGGCAATCTGCCAATTTCATCAAGAAAAAGAACACCTTCTCCGATGGTTTCAAAAATACCTGGCCGGTCTTTGTCGGCCCCGGTGTAACTGCCCTTCATGACACCAAATAACTCAGCCTCAAGAAAATTGCCCTCTGGCTTATATTGGGCGCAGTTAATAGCAACAAACTTCTGACTTTTTTTTGCAAAGACCTTTGCCATCATTTCTTTGCCGGTGCCAGTTTCTCCGACGATCATCACAGGCCCAGAAAGGCTTCGGTACGTTTCGGCCTTTTTATAAGACTGATAAATTTTCTTAGAGCTACTGACAACGTCGTGCTGAATTAGGAATTTCTGATATTCACTTGCAGCCTTTGGTTCATCCAGCAAACAGATTTCTCGCTCGTATTTAGCCAAGGCCTCGAGAATAGGTTTTGTGAAATCTTCTAAAATCTTACTTCCTTTAGGAACAAAACCGTTTGCAAGTCCCGACTGTAACAGTGTGGACATGGTCTCGAAGGTTTGATCACCCGTGCAAAATAGGATCTGCTGATCCGGGCGGAGGCGCTTGATTTGCTTTGCAAGCTCAGCGCCTGTCATATCAGGCAGGTGGTAATCGAGCACGACGACGGGAAGTGGTTTATGCTTTTGATAGATTTGAAGAGCTGAGAGGCCATCTAAGGCCGTCAGGCACTCAATTCCCTGCCTTTCAAAATGTTTTTGAACTGCCTGATTGAGTGACCACTCATCTTCGACGAACAAGAAAATATTTTTCAAACCTCAAGCCCCCTTAAGTTTGATTCATTTCGGAAACAGAACACATCGCAAGTTTCGGGCCAGGGCTCTAATCTAATTAGATAGTAGTTTACTTTAATTCCGTTGAAGACTTTTCAAAATGGATTCCTGTAACCGGCTTGAATGGCAGACTTTGGGGACAGGACGACACCATGTTCATGTGTTAACATTAATTTTGTTTAATCCTGGAAAAAACAAAACAGCGACCGATTGAACCAATTCAAAAGGACATCCTTTTTGACCAAAGCATGTTTTTCCCGATTAAGCCGCTACTCAAGAAATAACCGGGCCCCATTTTTTGGAGCCGCGTTGACGTGAATATTTTTAAAACGAAGGGCTAGGTGCCCAATTAATTAGCTTTGTTCAACAGATTTCCAACTTTTCCGGTACTGTAGTCAAAGAAATACTGGCCGCAGAAATCGCCACCGATAATATCCATTTCAGTTGGCTCACACTCACATGACAAGTAGACGATCGGAAAAATAGTTTTAGACGGATCTTCAAGCAATACATCTGATATTTTTTTATAAATACTATCGTTAGCGCTGGTAATCTTTTCAGACAAACATGCTAAGATTTCAGGCTGTGTAAGAGCATCTATAATTTTAAAGTGAAGTTCCCCCGATTTAGTGGACACATTTTACCGGACAGAGATGTCCAGAAATGTTGGGGAATAGATGGGCAAGAAGACAAATCGACAGTACACTCCA
>JAYWEQ010000169.1:0-3710 GCA_043779185.1 Pseudobdellovibrionaceae bacterium | reverse complement strand
AATGATTCGTTTGGCCGCAAGGAGATGATAAGCCTCTAGAAAAACTGAACTTATTCGACGCGCGAGTTAAAGCAAGCACACTTAAGTGGGGCAGTTTCTGCTCATACACGTTGGACAGATCAATATTGAAGCTTAGAACTAAGAAGCCCCCGGCACCGTCCACCCGGCATACCGCTGCACACCTTCACTGACATCCGCCCCCAGCTCCACATGCCGAAAAGACCCCGTCGTCGACCTAATTTTTTGCACTAACTTATTCATCACATCGTGGCCAGCTTTGTACAAAACCACATGCCCCATGAGCGGCATTTCCAGCGTCACCAGATCCCCCAGCGCATCCAAAGTTTTGTGCCGTACAAATTCATCATTCCAGCGCAGAGGTTGGGGGTTCACCATTTTTTGATCATCTAACACAATCGCATTATCAAGACTGCCACCACGAGCAAGGCCTCTTTTTTTAAGCTCTTCAACATCTTTTAAAAAACCGAAAGTTCGAGCCCCCGCCACCTCACGTGCAAAAGTCTGCTCGTTGATATCTAAATCCATTTTTTGTTTACCAATCACTGGATGTGGGAAATCAATGGTCACGGTGACTCGCAAACCGTGATATGGAATCACGTAGGCATGCTTTTCTCCCTCAGAGAAATAAATGGGCTCGGTCACATAACAATATTTTCGGGGCTGATCCTGTTCGGCCATGCCAACGGCTTGCAAAGCTTCCAAAAAACGAAGCGCGCTGCCATCACAAATAGGAATCTCGGGCCCATCCAATTCTATAAATAAATTATCAATCCTTAAAGCCGATAAAGCTGAAAGACAATGTTCAACCGTCGCCACTTTGAATTCAGCCCCACCCAGTAAAGTTTGGTAGGACGTTGCTTCAACATTCTTTGAACTGACTTTCAAGAAAGGACAACCCGGAAGATCGGCGCGAATAAAATAAACGCCTGTGTCTGGTGGGGCCGGTCTGAAAGTTAAAGTGCAAGGGTCTCCGGAGTGAATCCCAATCCCTTTGACCTCAGTTTTTTTACGAATTGTTTTTTGTAAAAACATATTTTCCCACTCTTTTTAGATCATTTAAAAAGGACTGCCCGCTACTTTTAAAAGACCCACGACATCGTTTCTTGTATTGCGAAGGACTGGCATCGTCCACTGCTTTAAATCCTGGTTTTCTTCTTCTGTCAGTGCCCCGTGCTGACGAAAAATCGCGGCGGCAGCGACTTCAGCGGCTCGGCTGTCACCATCGGCCACCTTCAATGCAAAGGCGTAGCCTTTTTCTGGCATCACGCCACAATAAGCCCCTTCCGCACCGGGCTTTAACAGTGCACGGCCTTTTGTTTTCAGAGCTAATTCACTAGAAAAATCATTGGAGCCCGACACATAGGTCGGATTGTAGCGCCAGGCATGAAGAATTCTTTGCATTGATTTTCGGCGAGGATCCGATAAATCTTTTTGATCAAAAAATTCGGACATCCCCATCGCAATATTTTGCAGAGGTGTCGCATGCGTAGGAATAGCGCAGCCATCGACTCCGACGGGCATTCGTTCGATAGAAACTTTCATCAGTTCGGATAATACTTTTCGCAATCGCACCTGGGCGGGATGTTCGATACGATGGTAATCTTGATAATTTTCACCAAGCGCCAGACATGTACTAAGAATGCCAAGATGTTTTCCAGAACAATTATTCAATAAAGGTGATGCCGCTTGACCTTTTATAATCATCTCGTGGTGACTGGCCTGATGAGACGGATAAGCGGGGCCACAATACAGATCGGTTTCCTTCAGTTTAATTTTATCCAGCCAAAGGTGAAGACTGACCAAGTGATGTTTTTCGCCTGCGTGAGAAGCACAAGCCAAGGCCAACATTTTTTCGTCCAAACCAAACTTTTCCATAGCTCCAGATTCGACCAAGGGCAAGGCTTGCAAAGGTTTCACAGCAGATCTAGGAAAAGTCAGATAATCCACATTGCCCCAAAAGCTGGACACCAAGCCACGCTCATCAGCAACGACCGCCATCACTTGATGTTGTGATTCAACGGCATTGCCGCGAACCACTTCGATCACGAGCGGATGGCGACTTTTCATAGCGCCGTCTCAATCACTTGCTTGCGACCAAATTCTGTCAGAACGCGGCCTCTTTGGGTTTTTTGAAGGTAGCCTTCTTGAATTAAAAAAGGCTCGTACATTTCTTCTAAAGTTTCTTTTTCTTCACTGAGGGCCGCGGCCATGGTTTCAATGCCGACGGGTCCGCCATTATACTTTTCATGGATCAGCTGCAGGATTCGGCGATCCATCAAATCTAGTCCCCATTGATCAACACCTAATTTATCAAGAGCATAAACCGCCAACTTTTTATCGACATGACCCTGACCATCAACTTGGGCATAGTCGCGCACCCTTTTCAAAATCCGATTAGCGACACGCGGAGTGCCCCGCGCCCGCCGGGCCACTTCTTCGGCAGCCTCTGAACTGATGGTGATTTTTAAAATTTTTGCGGACCTGATGACGATTTCTAACAACGAAGCTCTGTCATAAAATTGCAACCGCTCGACAATTCCGAATCGATCCCGGAAGGGTGAATTTAAGGACCCCGCACGGGTTGTCGCGCCCACCAAGGTGAAGGGCGCTAATTGAAACTTCATCGCCCGTGCACCCATGCCCTCACCGGTGACGATATCGATATAATAATCCTCCATCGCCGAATAAAGGTATTCTTCGATCACCGTGTTTAAACGATGAATTTCGTCGATAAATAAAACTGAAAAAGGTTTTAAGCTTGTCAGCAAAGCGGCTAAGTCACCTTTTTTGTCCAGCGCCGGACCCGACGTCACTTTACAATCAACACCCAAATCTTGCGCAATAATTCGCGCTAAGGTTGTTTTTCCCAAACCCGGAGGACCACAAAGCAGAGTATGGTCCAAAGGTTCTTTACGGAATTTTGCGGCTTGCGCAAAAATTTTTAATTTATCTTTGATGTCCTGTTGACCCACAAATTCAGAAAAATCATGGGGACGCAGCTCGTTCTCCCAAACTTTTTCAATGTCACTGCCGATGGCTTCAAGAATTGGATTCATAAATTTTCCTTAAATCATTTTGGAAAGTCGACTGAGGCCTTGGCGAACGCCCTCTTCGACTTCAATTTCAGGGGGAAGATTTAAAATAAATTCCTCCACACTCTGAGGTTTAAAGCCTAAATTCACAAGAGCGAAATGAATTTGCTCAAGATGACTGGCTCGTTTTTGCTGAGGACTGTCAATGCGCACAAGTTGCCCCTGCAAGGTCAGAATAATTTGTTCGGCGGTTTTTTTTCCAATCTTTGGAAGATTAGATAAGGCTTTGGCATCGCCGGCCTCGATAAAACCAATAATTTTTTCAGCAGCGGCCCCCGACAGAACCGACAAAGCACTTTTCGGTCCAACACCATTCACCTTCAGCAGCGAAAGAAAAACTTCTTTTTCCTGACGACTGCCAAAACCAAAAAGCTGCAAGGCGTCTTCTCGCACATGAGTATAAATCCACAGCCTTAATTCTTGCCCGACTTGCATTCGCAGTTCATCCAAAGTTCGACCTGAACACAAAGTCTCATATCCGACGCCCTGGACATCGATCACAGCCGTGTCGGTCGTCACTTCCAAAAGTTTGCCTCGCAAATATGCGATCATCGAATCTCCAATCCGCGCTGCATCCGAGCTTTCGCAATTTCAGCC
>JAYWEQ010000168.1:0-59315 GCA_043779185.1 Pseudobdellovibrionaceae bacterium | reverse complement strand
CGTCGCTTTTCCAACACCATCAGCCCCCGCCTTACAGTTAAATCCAAAATAACAACTGACGACTGGAATGACGGCGCCAAAAGTGGCCGCCTTCAAAATAGCGAAAAAGAAATCTTTGAAATGCACAAAAGCTTTCATCGAAGATAAAAATAAGGCCGGAGGGTAGCCTAAATAAGTATCGCTGACGATCATTGCACAAAAAATGCAAGTCATGATGGCAACGACACATAAAAGAGCCATTCCCAAGATGCAAGCGATCAGGCGTGGAATTAAAAGATAATTGATCGGATCAATCCCCAACATTCGTAAAGCATCGATTTGCTCGGTGACCTTCATCGTAGCGACCTCGGCCGCAATTCCAGCTCCGATTCTAGAGGTCAAAAGAAGCGCCGTCACAACGGCTCCTAGTTCGCGAAGGATCATTAAGGCCGCAAAACCTGGAACCAAAGAATCATTTTGGATAATCATTTTCATATGAAAAGAGGACTCTAGGATGGTCACCATCGATGCGAAGCAAACACAAAAAACAATCATCGGCACGCTGCCATTTGCGATCAAGTAAAGCTGCTGAAGTGTTTCTTTTGCTCTGAAGGGGCCTCTTAATATTTGCAGGTCATCCCCCCATCGCGATATTCATCACAATATCGGCCAAAAAACTAACAATCCAATCCACCACAACTATAAAAATCATTGTTGAAACAGCCGTATTAACAACCGCTTTGCCGACACCCTTGGCGCCGCCGGTCGCCGTAAATCCTCTGAATGTACAGACGGTCGCTAAGACCAATGCAAAACAAAGACATTTCAGAAGGCCAATGACAATGGACGGCCACGCTAAAACCGTCGGAATATGGCGCATATATTCCTCGGGCTCAACATGAGCAAAGAAAAAGGCCAAAAAAGTACCGCCTAAAATCGACATTAAAAGTCCCAAAGCTAACAAGAAAAAAGACGATACAATGATGCCGATAAATCTGGGCACAATAATTTCCTGAATGGGATTTGCACCCAGGCAGCGAATGGCATCAATCTGTTCAGTGACCCGCATCGTACCAAGTTCGGCCGAAGTATAGGCTCCAACTTTTCCACTCAGCATAAAGGCGATGAGCAAAGGACCTAGTTCCCGAATAGTTCCACTGGTGGCAAGGCCGCCAAGATAACCCAGGGCACCAAAATCTTTTAATTGCATGGCAAATTGGACCGACATAATTGCACCGACAAAAAAACCTGCCATACCTGTTGTCAAAAGACTTTGTCGAGTCACGTCCCAGATTTGTTCAAAAATAAGTCTGGATCGCGTCGGCGTCTTAAGCATCGTCCTTACGATTTCTTTTAGAAAAATAAGGCTTTGCCCCAGGTCATCAACAATCATAACTCCGGCTTTGATCATGAGTTCACCTCGGCCAAGAAATCTTTCACCAAAGGATGTGTCGATTTTTTTAACTCTTTGGGTGTGCCGACCGCCATAATTTCACCCTGATCTAACACAACAATCCGATCGGCAATCGCTAAGGCGCAATTCATATCGTGACTGACAACCACCGAAGTGGTTTGAAGTTTTCGGGACAACTCTTGAATTAAATTGTTCACCGCATTGGTGGTGACCGGGTCAAGGCCCGTGGTCGGTTCATCAAAAAGCAAAATCTGTGGTTCGATGGCCACGGTTCTAGCTAAACTAACTCTTTTCTGCATTCCATATGAAATTTGCGCTGGAAATTTGCTTTCGATCCCTGCCAATTGCACCAGTTGCAGGGCTTGCAAGACTTTTTGTGAAATGACTTCTTCAGAATATTGGAAGTGCCTGCGCAATCCAAAAGCGACATTTTCAAAAATAGTTAATGAATCAAAAAGTGCTGGATGTTGAAAAACCATGCCACATTTTTTTCGGATTTTAAGGTATTTTTCTTCTGAAAAATGGGAGGTCTCTTCGCCATCAATCCAAATTTCGCCCGCGTCGGGTCGAAGCAAACCCACTGTATTTTTTAATAAAACAGATTTTCCCGTGCCTGAAGTTCCTAAAATAAAAAGAATTTCACCTTTAGCAATTTTTAGGCTGAGGCCTTTAAGAATGATTCGATCTCCGAATTTTTTAACGAGGTTCTTGTATTCGATCATTTCAACCGATCGCCGTCAGGGGGCCGGTGATTTCGCCGCGAATAAATTGGTGAACCCGGGGGTCGGGACAGTTTTTTGTTTGCTCGCTGTTTCCCGTGATAATAATTTCTTGGTCAACAACCATCAGCATTCGATCCGCCATTTGAAAAGCCCTTTGCATATCGTTCGTAATAGCGATGACCGTCGATTTTTTCCTTTTTTTAAGATCTAAAATTAAATCCACAATTTTTCGGCTGGTGATCGGATCAAGGCCGGCGGTCGGGTCATCGTAAAATATAATTTCAGGGTCCAGAGCTAAAGCTCTAGCAATACCGAGACGTTTTTGTTGTCCTCCGCTGATTTCATCAGGGAACAAGGCCTTTGCATGGGAAATTCCTACTGCGTTGAGAAAAAAATCCACACGTTCCGAAATTTCAGCACCTGATAGTCCGGTTGTTTCTCGCAGTGGAAAAGCGATATTTTCTCCGCAAGTTAAAGAATCAAAAAGGGCGTTCTTTTGAAAAAGCATTCCAACTGTTTTTAAAATCTCCAGTCGCTTTGCGCCGCGCAACCCGCTCCAGGCTTGGCCCTTCACTAGAACTTCTCCGGAAGTAGGGTCAATCAGGCCGGCAAGAAGTTTTAAAAGTGCTGTCTTTCCATGTCCGCTGGGCCCCACTAAAACAAGACATTCGCCCATCTGCACTTGCAGATCGATTTGATTTAAAACGGTCAGCTCATTAAACCGAACTGTTGCTTTTCGAACATCAAAAGCTAAGGCCAATTGACTCACCTCAAACAGACTTGTCACACCTTTAGATTTAAGATTGAATGAGACCTTAAACGCAATCGAAAAATTCATTAAATTCAATTTCTTAAGGAGTTTCTTTATGGCTCATCAACGAAAAAAAATTACAGTTATTGGCGCCGGTTTTGTCGGATCAACAGCCGCTCATTGGGCAGCCCAAAAAGAATTGGGCGATGTGGTTCTTTTGGATATCAACGAGGGCGCGGCGAAGGGCAAGGCTTTAGATCTTTTCGAAGCGTCTCCCGTTGAACAGTTTGACTCTCGCATCACGGGAACAAGCAATTACGCGGATATCGCTGATTCTGACATTGTGATCTTAACGGCGGGCATTCCTCGAAAACCAGGCATGAGCCGCGATGACTTATTAGCGACAAATGCTAAAATTGTTAAAACCTGCGCAGAGGGAATAAAAAAGTACGCTCCCAACTCTGTCGTGATCGTTGTTTCTAATCCTTTAGATGCAATGGCTTACGTTTGTAAACAAGTCACTGGTTTCCCGCGCGAGCGAGTGATCGGCATGGCCGGAGTTCTGGACGGCGCCAGATTCAGATCATTTGTTGCTGAAGCTTGTGACGTTTCGGTGAAAGACGTTCAAGGCTTCACCCTGGGTGGTCACGGCGACACCATGGTGCCAATGCCAAGACATTGTTCTGTGGGTGGCGTTCCATTAACAGAGATTTTACCAGCTGAAAAAATTGATCAATTGGTTCAACGTGCCGTGAACGGCGGAGCCGAGATCGTTAAGCTTTTGCAAACAGGGTCTGCTTACTATGCGCCTTCGGCCTCGGCGGTACAGATGGCGGAAGCGATCTTAAAAGATCAAAAAAGAATTCTTCCCTGTGCCGTTGAGCTGAATGGCGAGTACGGGATGAAAGGTCTTTTCATCGGAGTCCTTTGCAAATTAGGCGGAAAAGGCATGGAACAAGTCATTGAATTAAAACTGAATGATAAAGAGCGCGCCGGATTAGAAAATTCAGGCAAAGCTGTTCGCGAACTGGTCGATGCCATGGGAAAAATACAATACTAAAAACGGAGAATCGATGAACATTCATGAGTATCAAGGAAAAGAGATCTTAAGAAAGTTTGGCGTTACAACGCTAAAGGGAAAAGTGGCCCATTCTCCGGATGAAGCCGTCGCTGCTGCCAAAGAAATTGGTGGTACCGTTTGGGTTGTGAAGGCTCAGATTCATGCGGGCGGCCGTGGCAAAGGTGGCGGCGTCAAGGTCGCAAAATCGATCGACGAAGTCCATTCGTACGCAAAGCAAATCCTCGGCATGACATTAGTTACCCATCAAACAGGTCCTGAAGGAAAAAAGGTTCAAAAAGTTCTTATTGAACAGGGCTGTAACATCGCTAAAGAATATTACGTTGCGTGTTTAGTGGATCGACAAACCGGCCGGGTCGCTATGATGGCGTCGTCGGAAGGTGGCGTTGAGATTGAAATCGTTGCTGAGAAAAATCCCGAGTCGATTAAAAAAGTAGATATTGACCCTGTTGTGGGGTTGGCTGCTTTTCAGGCCCGGCAATTGGCCTTTGAAATTGGAATGTCTGCGGAGGTCGCGGCAAAGGCTGTGAAGTTTTTTACCGGGCTTTATAATGCTTTTGTTCAATCAGACTGCTCGATGGCAGAAATTAATCCCTTAGTTGTAACAAAAGATGGCGACGTCATCGCCTTAGACGCAAAAATGGGTTTTGATTCGAACGCGCTTTATCGACATGCCGACATCGCAGAATATCGCGATTTAAATGAAGAAGAGCCCACGGAAATTGAAGCTTCAAAATATGATCTAGCGTTTATTAAGTTGGATGGCAGCATTGGATGCCTTGTGAACGGCGCCGGTCTTGCGATGGCGACCTTAGATATCATCCAATTGCATGGCTCTAGCCCGGCGAATTTTTTAGATGTCGGCGGCGGTGCGAATAAAGAAAAAGTGACAGCGGCGTTTAAAATTATTCTGAAAGACCCCAACGTCAAAGCGATCTTAGTGAATATTTTTGGTGGCATCATGAAGTGTGATGTCATTGCTGAAGGTGTGATTGCCGCTTCAAAAGAAGTCGGCCTTAAAGTTCCATTAATTGTTCGCCTTGAAGGCACCAACGTCGATTTAGGTAAAAAATTATTGCGCGAAAGCGGCTTGAATATCACTCCGGCCGATGATCTTACAGATGCTGCTAAAAAAGCTGTCGCTGCAGTGAAGGGGAAATAATGTCCATTTTAATCAACAAAGACACACGGGTTATTTGTCAGGGCTTAACCGGATCCCAAGGCAGCTTCCACACCGAACAATGTTTGGCTTACGGAACCAAAATGGTCGGCGGAGTGACTCCTGGAAAAGGCGGCACCAAGCATATCAATCTTCCAGTTTACAACACCGTCTTAGAAGCAAAAAAAAATACGGGCTGTCATGTCTCGATGATTTTTGTTCCTCCACCGTTTGCTGCGGATTCGATTATGGAAGCTGTTGATGCGGATCTGGATTTAGTGATTTGTATCACGGAAGGAATTCCTGTTCTTGATATGGTTAAAGTGAAAAGGTTCATGGAAGGACGACGGACTCGGCTTGTGGGGCCCAACTGTCCTGGCGTCATTACGCCTGGACAATGTAAAATTGGAATTATGCCCGGCGCAATTCATAAACCAGGGCCCATTGGCGTCGTATCTCGGTCAGGAACTTTGACCTATGAAGCCGTTTTTCAGCTGACACAAGTTGGGCTTGGTCAATCGACATGTGTGGGCATTGGTGGAGATCCCGTGAATGGTACAAACTTCATTGATGTTTTAAAAATGTTCAATGCAGATCCACAGACTGAAGCTGTCATTATGATTGGCGAAATTGGTGGGTCGGCTGAAGAAGAGGCCGCTGAATACATTAAAAAAGAGTTCAAAAAACCGGTCACTTGCTTTATTGCCGGCGCCTCGGCCCCTCCTGGAAAAAGAATGGGTCACGCTGGTGCCATTATTAGTGGTGGAAAAGGGACGGCGGCCGCTAAGTTTGAAGCTTTAGCAGCGGCTGGTTGTAAGATTTCTCGAAGTCCCGCTGATTTGGGAACAACCTTGAAAGCTAGCCTGAAGTAGGCTAGTTAAGGATCTTTTAAAGGAGCCATTATGTCGATCGAACAAACGTTTTCTATTATTAAACCAAATGCGATGAAAAAAAACTGCCTTGGCGATATCGTCAGCATGTTTGAAGCCAACGGGCTAAAGATCGCAGCTGCAAAAATCCAGATCATTTCTAAATCGAAGTGCGAAGAATTTTATGGCGAACACAAAGCCCGTCCCTTCTTTGGAGAACTTGTTAGCTTTATGACTTCGGGACCCGTCATGTTGATGTGTCTACAAGGTGAAAATGCCGTCGCAAAAAATCGCGAAATCATGGGCGCAACAGACCCTAAAAAAGCCGCTCCTGGAACGATTCGATTTAAGTTTGGTGACAACGTTGGCGAAAATGCCGCGCATGGATCTGACAGCCTTGCTTCAGCCCAGCGTGAATTAGCTCTGTTCTTCGAAAAACAAGAGATCTGTAATATCTAATGACACGTTTCAAGCCAAGTAAGGGGTCTAAAACCTCTTTACTTGGCAAAACCATTCCCTTAAAAATTGAGAAACTAGCGGTGGGCGGAGACGGCCTTGGACGCTATGAAGGAATGGTTATTTTTGTTCCCTTCACGGTCCCTGGGGATGAAGTCCTTGCTCAAATCACCGAGCAAAAATCAAATCACGCCTTCGGCGAAATCAAAGAATTAGTTTCAACAAGTATTGATCGTGCAGAGCCGCCCTGTCCTTATTATTTTAAGTGCGGCGGCTGTAACTGGCAACACATTGAAGCCAATGCGCAGTTAAAATATAAAGAAACTTTAGTCGCTGAAAATTTAAAAAAATTTCTGCGTTTTGACGTCCCTGTCTTACCGATGATTCCCTCGCCTAAAAATTGGCGCTATCGAAATAGAATTCAGCTGAGTTCACAAGGACCCCTTTTGGGTTTTCGCAAAAGGAATTCACATCAAATTATCGATATAAAAGACTGCCTGATCACGGAAGAAGTTCTGACAGACAGCCTTCCGCTGATCAGAAAAAATTTAGAAACTGCGTCCCATCGAATTGAGCTTTTTTTAACCGAGGACGGCACAGCCCATTGGGAAAACGTGGCCGCAGCCGGTGAAGGGGTCGGTTTTTCGCAGGTCAATCGATTCCAAAATGAAGACTTGATCCGCACTGTTCTTGACTGGATCACGGTTCGCCCTCAGTCCATTTTAGAGCTCTATGCGGGCTCAGGAAATTTTACGTGGCCTTTGGCAAAAAAGTTTCCTCAGGCGTCTTACTTAGCTTTAGAATTAAGTGCTTTATTGGTCGCACGGGCTCAAAAAAAGAAAGCATTGTTCCCCTTGATTCAATTCATCGCCTCGGACGTCGAAGCTTATTTAAAAACATCAGATATTCAAAAACACGATTTGGTTTTCCTTGATCCCCCTCGGCAAGGAACCACCGCCGATGTGATGGAATCATTGGCGGCGGCCAGGCCATCACAGATATTATATCTGAGCTGTCATCCGGTTTCTTTAGCCCGCGATCTATCGGTATTTTTAAAGGCTTCCGAAAAATATGGCGTAAAATACCGAATCCATCGGGTCCAGCCTTTTGAAATGTTTCCCCACACCGATCATGTCGAAACCTTGGTTGAGCTTAGGGTTGACTGATTTCGATGACATGATACCGTTGTAGCATGTTGAAGTTTTTGGCAATTCTGCTTTTTATTGGCTTTTCCGGATGTGCTTCAAAACAAAAAATTGAGCAATCGGATTTGCATCAACGTTTGGGACTTTCCTTGTATGAACAAGGCAATTATCCCATGGCTTTACGTGAGTTTTTAGTTGCTGAACAATTAAATCCCAGCAATCCAGCGATCCAAAACAATTTGGGTCTGACCTACTTTATGCGTGAACGATACGAGCTTTCTGAAAAGTATGTTCGTAAAGCTTTAAAGTTAAGCCCTGATTTTACGGATGCCAGAAATAATTTAGGTCGAATCTTGATTGAAGAGGGAAAATACAAGGACGCCGAAAAAGAGTTGAACTTTGCATTGAACGATCTGACTTATACGGGACAAGATCGCATCTATATGAATTTGGGTTTGGTGTACTTCAATCAAGAACAATTTGAAAAAGCCCGCGATATGTTTTTAAAATCCGTTCATTTACAAAGAGACAGTTGCACGGGTCACAATTTTTTGGGCCGGTCCTACTTCGAATTAAAAAATTATGAAAAAGCAGCTGAGGTTTTAGACAGTGCCATCGGCTACTGCCAAAAAAACTTTTATGATGAACCTCATTATTACAGTGCCCTGACTTACTATCGATTAGGGCGCATCGAAAAAGCGGCCGCGCGCTTTGAAGAGATCATGAAGTTGTATCCACAAGGACAATACCGAGATAAAGCACGGTCCATGCTAGAGATACTGAAGAAGGGGCCTTAAATGAAACGCACGGGAGAAATTCTTAAAAATGAACGTGAAGCCCGGGGACTTTCTTTGCATGAGATTGGCCTGTCCTTAAAAATTAATAGTAAAATCCTGAAGGCCATTGAAAATGGTGATTCTGCCAATTTGCCGGCCAAAACTTTTTTGCGTGGCTTTGTTCAAAGCTATGCTTCTTATTTAAAACTAAATGTCGATGACGTGTTAAAAGTATTTGCTGATGAAATGGGAACAACTCGGCCCCATTCGCCCATCAAAGACTCAAGCCCCGAGCCCGCAACGGATGGCCTTATAAATCCCGGCGTTTTTGCTCCTCCTTCAGCGGTCGCTTCAAAACAACCTGAAAAGCCTGCTAAAAAAGAGAAAAAAACTTCATTGGAAGAAAGTTCGACCACCAAAGGGCTTATTTTTTCTTTATTGGGAGTGATCTTGGCCGGACTTATTTTGGTCACCATGAAGGTGATTGATCGCTATCAGCGAGAAGCACAAGTCAGTGCCGTCGACGTCAAGCCCATCGAGGCCGAAAAGGCTCCGTTGCCAGGAAAGGCTGCTGAAGAAAAATTTTCAGCAGCACCGATCGACAGCGCGCCCGTCGACAGTGCCGCCTCTGTCGCCGCAGCAACTGCCACTCCAGCTCCTTCAATGTCGTCCGCATCCGCGCCCAATTTAAAAACGCTGCCAGCCGCTGCAATCATTCCCAAAGAGGTTCTAGCGCCCAAACCGGCACCGGCTCCCGAGCCAAAACCTGTTGCTGTTGTGAAGCCTCCTGAAGGAACTCAAAAAACTGATAATGAAGTGCCTCTGGAAAAAGCTAAAGAGCCCGAGGAGAAAAAGACAAAACCAATTGAGCTGATTGTCGAAGCTCTTGATAGTGTAGAAATCGAATACGCTGCTGGAGTGGGAAAAGTCGAAAAAATTAAACTCGAACCAGAGCAAATTCATACTTTTAAAAGTAAAGCCGGATTAAAGTTGTCCATCAGCAATGGTGGCGCAGTCAATATGATCCTGAACGGAAAGGACCTAGGCGTTCCCGGGGATTTGGGAAAGTCGATTAAGCTCAACTACTAATGATGTCTTATAAAAAAGTTTGGTGGATCAGCCTATTCATTAAACTTCTCATTGCCGCCTGTCTTCCATTAAGTGCCGATGAGGCCTATTACTGGGTCTGGTCCCACTTTCCTCAACTCAGTTACTTCGATCATCCGCCATTTGTTGCATGGTTGTTTAAGGTCGGTGCGTTTTTGCCTGATCCATTGGTCCGATGGCCTGGAATTCTTCTTTTTCACTTGGGTTTCTTGTTTTGGTTTCAAATTCTAAAATCGCGACTCAGTCCCTCTGAAATTTTTGGTTGGCTGGCCCTTTGCCTGCTGTGTCCCCTGCTAGGGCTTGGATCGATTTTAATTCTGCCCGATGGTCCCTTATTTTTCTTTTTTTCTGGTAGTCTTTATTTTTTCTTCCAAGCACTTAAGACTTCCAAATTTTATTCTTACGCGGCTTTCGGAGCTTTTCTTGGCTTAAGTTTCTTATCTAAATATCTGATCGTTATTCCAACATTTTTACTGGCTTTCTATATTTTAAGTGCACGCCCCACTGCAAAGATTAAATTTAAAGATATCGCCACTATTATTTTCTTTGGATTGCTGTTTTCTTCTCCTGTCCTAATTTGGAATTGGCAGAATGGCTTCAAGTCTTTTCAATTTCAGCTTCAGCACGGTCTTGCCGAGGGCTCTTGGCAGTGGAATTGGACGACTGACTATTTGGCGGGAACTCTGTTGCTGATGTTTCCAATGAATTTATATTGGGCCTTGAAGGCCACGAAGAATTCTTTCAATGCTGTTTTCTTATTTTTATCTCTTGGGGGATTTTCTTTTTTCATCATTTCCTCTTTTCGGGGATCGGTTGAATTAAATTGGCCTTCGATTTTTTACCCTTGCCTTTTTGTCCTCAGCATTCAGAGGGCATCAAAGAAACCTGTTTTAAAAAATGGAATTTATTGGCTTTCTATTTACATCTTTTGTGGCCTTATCCTGGGTCTGGGGCTTGCTCCGGGTTTGCTACAAAAAATTAAAGAACCCATACGCATGGCCGCCTTTTCAAAGCTTCCCCAAGAATTTAAGCCTCTTTATGCAAGCACCTATCAAATGGCCTCACTACTTTGGTGGAACAGCCAACAGCCGGTCTTTAAGTTAAGAGGCTCTAGCAGAGATGATTTTTTTGATGAACAACCGTCAAGCCTTCCTTCGACATCGACTTTTTATTTGCTCAAAGAGCCTGGCAATAATCTGCCTGAATGGTTGCAGCCTTCTCTTTGGTCTATTCAGGAGATGCAAAGGCCAGACGAGACCCATATAATTTTAAAAATAACCAAAAAGGATGTCTTATGAAGGTTTGGATTTGGCTTTCCATTCTGCTGATTTCCTACTGTCTTTATGGATTCTATATTTCTCATTATGATTTAAGCGTCATTCCTAAACAGCTTAGAAAAGAAAATCCGGTCAGTTTCTATGATTACAAAGGTGTTATCAATGTGCATACAGATCTTAGCTTGGGCTCTAGCCAACCTTTAGAGGTCATCACTGCGGCCACGGCAGCCAAACTTGATTTTCTGATTTTGACAGATCTAAATACGTTCGCCTTGCCCAGCCAGCTTGAAGGTTATCATGGGAATACCTTGGTTTTCGTTGGTAATAAAATTAGCTATCTGGATTCAAGACTTATTTATTATTCATTAAAACAAGAAGCTCTGGGCTCGAACTTAGGGGAAGCTCAAGTTAAAATGGCCGATCTCCTTTCGCAAAAGGAAGGTGCTAACGAAGACAGTTTAGTGATCTTAGCCCATCCCTATAAAGTCGGTTTTACTTGGAGCGGGGAAATTCCTTCTGGCCTTGATGGGTTTGAGCTTTTAAATATTAAAAGTCTTTCGAATCGCGCCTGGGAAATTTCTAAACTATCGACTCTTTGGAGCCTTTTAATTTATCCCTTTAATAATCGCCTGGCCCTGCTGCGCCTATTTTCCGAACCGACAGAAGAATTAGCTTTATTAGATAAATTATCTCAGCAAAGAAGTATGATTGGCTTTGCCGGAGCCGAGGCTTCAGCTCGGGCGATTCCATTAGCTAATTACTTGATTAAGTTTCCAAGCTATCAAAGATCTTTTGAGCTATTTACTAACCATCTTCTTTTAAAATCAGAATTAACCGGAAATACGACCACCGATAAGCAGAAAATATTTTTGGCATTAAAGGCCGGACAGTTTTATTTAAGCTTTGATGAGATTGGTGATCCAAAAGGATTCAATGCTTTCATTGAAGAAAAAGGTCGCATCTATCCAATGGGTTCGAAGATAAAATTTAATAAAAATCAATTTTTAAAAATTCGAATTCCTGTCGAGCCTATTGAGTTCTTTGAGGTGGTCGTGTACCGCAACGGCGTTCGCCATGAAACCTTCAATTCCTCTGAAGTTGAACTTCAATTAAAGGAGCCTGGTTCTTATCGCGTGCAAGTCCGAGTTATTCCCTATTTACCTTTGCCAGACGCAAAAAAATGGATCACTTGGATTTATACAAATCCATTTATAGTGACGCCCTAGGAACTTTAACAATGAGGCCGTCGCAAGGAAGTATTTGGCAGCTTAATCTTTCATTGGCCGCAAACCCCCGATCCAAGGCCATTTCAAGCTCAAGGCCCTCAGCCGGGGCTAACTTTTCCACATCTTTTTCCACATAAACTCGGCAAGTCCCGCAGGTTGCAAACCCACCGCAGCTGTGTTCGATTTGAATCTTGTGATCCAAAGCAAGCTGAAGAACCGAAGACTGGTTCCCAGCTTGAATTTTAAGGTCATTGTGATCTATCTTGAATGTCACTAAACATTGAGGTTTCATATCCAGAACCTAATTTGTTGAAAGTCTGCTCACATTTTTGTATCAAGGATTTTATGAACTTCATAGCTTTTGACTTAGAAACAACAGGAACTGTCCCCGGCGCTGATCAGATTTGTGAAATTGGCGCCGTTCGCTTTGTGAATGGTGTTGTCGAATCTGTTTTTTCGACCTTGATCGATCCAGGACGACCAATCCCTCCAGGCGCGTCTGCTGTCAATGGGATCAGCGATGCAATGGTGAAAGGGCAGCCAAAAATCGAAACTATTCTCGAGTCCTTTGCAGAGTTTTGTGGTGATGCGCTGATGGTGGCCCACAATGCGCCATTTGATACTCAATTCTTAAGCTCCGATATTAAAAAGTTTGAACTTGCGGCGCCAAAAGGCATCGTCGTTGATACTTTACCTATCGCTCGAAAAGTTTTCCCAGGCCTTGCCAATTACAAACTGGGAACATTGGTCCAGCACTTAAAAGTCACTTCAACAGATTTCCATCGTGCGGAACAAGATGCGACTTACTGTGGAAATATATTTATAGAGATGATTAAAAGAATCTCCGTTGGTGGGCAGCCACCAAAAATAGAAAATTTAGTAGCGCTGACTGGAAAGCCAGAGTTTCGGTTTCCACAGATCATACGGCAGCCAAAGCAATTGGACCTGTTGAGTTTATTTTAATTTATTATTTTCGGCCAGCAAGCGGGTAGCGGCGCCCGCGGCCAAAAGAATGTTCAGAAACCTTTAAAATGGGTGGCGCTTGCCACCGCTTAAACTCGCTTCTAAATAAATTTGCTAAGAGCCACTTCTCGGTTTTCGTGCGAGCCGCCTTCTTTTTTTCAACGATATTAATAACGGCCAGATCTAATTCTGGGTAGGGCGGTAACGAATCCTGATCTTTTTGATTGGGTCGCAATTCTGCTGTTGGGGGACGGTGAATGATTTCTTTGGGGATCAATTTACCCTGTAGATTATAATACTCAGCCAGCTCGTAGACTTGGGCCTTTGTTAAATCAGCAATCGGCGCAAGTCCGCCGCACATATCGCCGTACAAAGTCGCATAACCAGTGGCGTACTCGGATTTATTTCCGGTTGTTAAAAGTAAACTATTTTCTTTATTCGAATAAGCCATTAAAAAAAGACCACGCAATCGGGCTTGCAGATTCTCATTCACGACATTGAACTCTTTAAAATCAAAAGCCTCTGAAAAGCTTCTTAGTGCTTTTTCATAAGTTTCCACAATAGAAAGTTTTTTTAGCCCAATTCCTAAGTTTGCAGCCATCTTATGAGCCAGATCCAAACTTTCTACTGAAGAAAAGGGGCCCGGCAGTGCCAAAGCAAAAACTTTATTGGGGCCCAGGGCATCGGCGGCTAAACAAGCGACGACAGCCGAATCGATCCCACCGCTTAATCCAAAATGTACTTTTGAAAGACCAGTTTTTTCACAAAAATTCTGAATTCCTAATACTAAAGCCTTACGCAATTCTTCAGTTTTATTTAAAACCGGTGGCTGATGCCAACTTTCAAAGGTTTTAAGATCAAAAACATTCAAATGCTCTTGAAAGGCCAAGCATTGAAAAGGCTTCTTCCCTTTTGGAGTCATTAAGAAACTTTGGCCATCAAAAATAATTTCATCCTGAGCACCCACAAGATTTGCATAAAGCACGGGGGCCTTGAAGTGTTTGGCTGTTGCCAAGGTGACGCGATCGCGAAGGTTCATTTTTCCTAAGAAATAGGGCGAGGCACTGATGTTAATGACAAGGTCGACGTTTTTCTTAATAATTTTTTTCAAAGGATTTTCTTTGTAGGGACTGCGCTCTTTAGAAAATTCCCAAGCCCAAATATCTTCACAAATCGTGATAAAAAAGTTTTTCCCCTTGAAACTAAAAAAGTTTTTTGAAAGATCTCCCGTTTCAATAAACCGAGCTTCATCAAAAACATCTCCGGTGGGCAGAAGCTGTTTGTTGAAAATCTGTGGTTTTTTCCCTTTGACCAAAAACGCCGCTGAATTAAAATAAGGCTTGCCGCGACGACTTTTATTTCGGGTGATCAAACCAACAACGACGCCAATATCTGATGGGATTTTATGACACAAATCTTGAAATACTTTTTCTTGGCGATCCACCTCTTCAGATCTTTCTAAAAGATCAAATGGATGATAACCAAACAAGCTGCACTCTGGAAAAACGACCACAGAGCATTTCATCTCTTTGGCGCGCTGGACGTAGTCTAAAATTTTATTTTTATTGTTTTCAAAGTCGCCCAGCGTGGGATTAATTTGGGCGACACCAATTCTGAAACTTAGTGTTCTTCGTTGCAAAGTTCCTCGTTGCTAAAAAGGGCTTTCCGTCCAGAAAAACCATCCTGGTAGCCGTGAAAAAACATTATCTTTCTTTCCGGAAATTTCCAACAAAAGTATCCTTCTCCGTTGTCAAAATCAATCAACCATAAACCTTGGGGCGTGGCTCCTAGCTTTTCGATCTTTTGCTGCCACTGACGAATGGTGGAATCAATTTCTTTTTCGGTCTCTTGAGCCGTCAAGCCTTCTCGGTCTTGGATGGTTTCTAACTTTTGAAGCAAGAGGCGCACCTTGCTGTTTGCAAGCTCCGTCATTCGATGAAGGACAGGAAGCAGATTCTGCGCATCCTCTAGATGAAATACTCTCTTGCTGTTGATCTGGATAATCTGATTCAAATGTTCCCCCCGGAAGGCCCATGTATGAAACAAGACCCTGATGACTTCAAGAACATAATCGGGCTTTAAAAAAATTTTCTAGGAGCACCGCGTGGCGAATTTTATTCCCAACTTTTTGTCAGTCTTGCCGCTTGACCACCAATCACCGCAATCAGAAGGATTATTATTGCAGCAATCAGTAAGAAGCGAAAATAATCTCCAAGATTCCAATTCTCTGCTTTGTCCTCCGCAATGACGTCAGCTTTGCTGGGTGGCTTTACAAGCATCTTTTTGGGTGATCTTCCTGGCAAATCGCTAGCAACGACGCGGGATGTGACTTTTTTTTCTTCTTCCGCTTTCTTTTGATCACTTGAATTCAGTCCGTAAGTAATCACGGCGTTGGCGCGAGCGTTGCCTTGAGCATCGTAGGCTCGACCGCCATTGGCCTTATTGAAGTCCGCCTCTTCCGTTGTGCCAATTGAAATTTCTACAACTTTTGTGCTTCCTGCTTTGTCGCCATTTCGAGCGCTTGGTGGTGGTCCGCTTAAGTTACTTGCATTGCTTCCGGCCGACCCTGCGTATCCACTTTGTGCTCCTGATGCAGGGTTGCTTTCGCTACCACTTCCTTTTTTTTCTCTTTCCGATTCACTTGGGTTTGACCCAGACCCTGCGATGCTAGGTCGTCCATTTTTTGCCGTGGCTGGCTGAAACTTAAAATCACATTCACTTTTCGTGGCTGAATTTCCGGTTGAGGGAAATTCACCGGTTTCTAATAAACAAGAAACATAATCACCCATGTAGTTATTGATAAACTGTCCAAAGGGTTTAAAAAACTGATTGGTCAAAGATAAGATGATAGAAACAGTAATCACCAGCAATAGAATATATTCCATGGTGGCTTGTCCTGAATTATTAGAATCCTGTAGCGATTTCACTCTGTTTAAATATATCATACAGAAGATATGTTCGTATTGACGACAAAGCCTCACTTCAAAAGACTTTACTTAAGGCGAACCCTTTTGATGGTTTTTGTATCGATTTGGGTCGCAGGCCCCGTCTTTGGTCTGGATAAAAATAAAGAACGAGTCATGACCACCGAGGAGAGCGAATTCTTAGAGTTTGAAGAAGCTCCTGCGCCAAAAGCAAAAGTAGCCGCTCCGACGGTGGCCCCAGAAAAAATCATTGAGGCGCTAGAGCCAAAAGTCAAAAACGATCCCAAGGATTTCAAATCCGCCATCGCCTTGGCTCACGCCTATTATGATAAAAAAGATTTTGCGAAAGTGCCTCCCCTGTTATGGAAATTTATTGATCTTCTGCAAAAATTTGATTTTTACATTTTATTACATAGTCAAAATGAACTGGGTCAGGCCGACGAGCTTTTGAAAGTTTCAAATCTATTAATTTCCAGAAATCCAAAGGATTTTGAAGCTTTTCATTATCAGGGCAAGGCCTATGTCATGAAAAAAAAGGATAAAGAAGCCTTAGAAAGCTTTAAAAAAGCCATTGAAGCTAATAGCAAATTTTTACCTTCTTATCTAAGCATCGCTGAAATTTATGAGAAGCGAAAAAATCTTTACGAACAGCGCGCTCTTTACCAAGACATGCTGCAGGTCTTCGGGCCTTTAACCGAAATTTTAACCCGTTTATGCCAAGTTAACACTAAAGACGGTTTTGCTGAATTGGGTGAAAAGTATTGTCGGCAAGCGATCCAAAAGGATCCAACGATTCCAGAAAATCATATCAATTTAGGGATTGTTATTTTGCAATCCGGCGAAAAACAAAAAGCCAAAGAGATTTTTAAAAGCACCGCTGAAAAATTTCCGACGTCAGAACCTGTCGCGGTTCAATATGGTGGATTTTTAGAATCAGAAAAAAACTATATTGATTCCTATAAAATATTTAAGGCTTGTGCGGACAGCAATCCTAAGTCGGAAAAGTGCATTTTAGGTTATGCCAATGCTGCTTTTCAAATTCAAAAGCTAGACGAATCTCTTGCCGCCTTTAAAAAACTTTGCACCTTCAATCGCAGCTATGCAGTTCATGTGCGGCGCGCCCTGGCTAGTCTGCGCGCCAGTGGGACCAAGGGATGGCTTGAAAAGTTTCAAGAGTTATCAGAAGGCTGCGCTCTTTAGATCGGACGAGGAAAAAACTCTCGAAGATTTTCATGGGGATTTTTAATTCGGCGAATCTTTCCTGCGTTTGGCAAGATCTGATGAAGGTACCCCTCACAAAGCTGTGAGGGCCCTGTCGCCATGAAATAAGAATGCCCCGTCGTATCGCGCATAAATCTGATATCAAGGATTTCTAGGCCAAACTTAGAGGCCTGAGCAGCTATTCGAAGCGTGTCGCCCAAAAATAGATATTCGCCAATCAAAAGATCGTCGGCCAGTGGCGGATTTGTTAGACTTAAATAACTATTTAGGACTTTTTCTGGCAGATCCAAAAATACCTCTTGATTCTCAATAGGTATTTTAAACCCTGAAATAAAACTGGAAACATCAAGGTCCGCAGGGATCGACAACAGCAAGTGCCCTTTTGAAGAAAAAGGGAAAAGCTCTAAAATATGCCCGCCAACAAGGCCCGCAGCATTGGCGGCCTCGTAGGCAGCTCCTAAACTACTGAACCAGAGCAGCAGGTGTTTCTTCATCAATTTCTCCGATGAGATCATATTCCATCGAATCTGTGATTCGAACATTCACAAGATCCCCAACATTGGCTAGGCCGGAATTAATTAGGACGACTCCATCAATGTCGGGCGCTTGTTGTGATGTTCGTCCTTGTAATAACAAGTCCGTTTCTTCGCTGTAGCCTTCAACGAGGACTTGAACAGTTCGACCAATAAATTCCCGGTGCTTTTCACGGGAAATATTTTGTTGCACTGACATCAGCGCATCATGGCGGCGTTGTTTGACGTCATCTGCAATTTGATCCGGAAGTTTTCCTCCGGGAGTATTTTCTTCGGGAGAATACATAAAACATCCGACACGATCGAACTTCTGGTCGGCAATAAACTTCAACAGTTCTTCAAAATTTTCTTCTGTTTCGCCAGGATAACCGACAATAAATTGGGTGCGAATAACAGCTTCAGGAATTTCTCGACGAATATTTGCTAAGACCTCAGAAATTTCTTCGCGGGTCATTTTTCTGTTCATACGTTTTAAAACGTCGTTATTGACATGCTGTAAGGGCATATCAAAATATTTTACGAACTTTTTATTGCTCTTCATCAGCTGAATCATTTCGGGCGTAATTCCATCTGGATAAAGATAAAGAACTCGAATCCACTGAATTCCATCGACTTCAGCCAAAGCCCGCAAAAGCTCTACGGGGTTTTCTACGGCCGCAGGATTCTGGCGCCGCAAATCCCAGCCATAATCTGTAAAATCGTGGGAAATCACGATCAGCTCTTTAACGCCACCGGCCGCCAAAAGCTTTGCTTCATTGACGACATTGGCGATTGTTCGAGATTGTAAATTTCCTCGGATTAAGGGGATCGCGCAGAAAGAACAGCGCTTCAAGCACCCTTCGGATATTTTAATATAGGCTCGATGACCGGGCTGAGAATTAACTCGTGGTGTGCCTTCTTGTTGCAGATAAGTTGGCAAATTAAAGAATTTTTTTGTCTTATCGCCCAATTGAAAGTTCTTAAAAATTTTTCCAATATTTTGAAATTCACCGGAACCAACAAACAAATCGGCTTCAGGAAGACCTTCCACCAAATCGTCTTTATATCGCTGAGTCAGGCAGCCTGCCACGACGATATTTTTTAACGAGCCGTCTTTTTTCAGCGCCGCCATATCAAGAATTCTTTGGATAGATTCTTTTTTAGAGTCTTCAATAAAACCGCAAGTGTTGATCACAACAGTATCGGCGTCTTTTTCGTCGCCAACAACTTGATAACCGTCATTCAATAAGGTGCCTGCCATGATTTCGCTGTCGACCAAATTTTTAGGGCATCCCAAGCTGATAAAATGTACTTTTTTAATATCTGGATTATTCATAAGTTTGTGACCTGCGCATCTTTCGGAATTTTATACTGGAACAATTTAGGGTCTGCCTTAGATTCAAATTTGATATTCGAGAAACTCATCTTTGTTAAATTACCAACATCGTCTTTGTAAGAAATATTTTGTATCTGTTTCGTTTTTTGATCGATCGACAAGATTAAATTTTTCACCTGTAAATCTGAAGAGTCTGGCTGAATTTCAACTTCTGTTAAATTCGTGCCTTTTTTTTCACTGAGCATTTTAAATTTAGAATTTGCATTGCTGGGGCTTAATAAAGAGGAAATTAAAATTTGTTTTTTGCCTTTTTCATCAATCTTTGATTTGGCAACCTGGGTCCCCGTATTAAATTCTTTAGATGGATACTGGACGCTAAAAAGATTTTTGCCGTCGAATAATAATAATGTTTTTTCGGGGCTCTCATTTTCCCATCGGAACTTGCCGTTCGAAAGCTTAATCTTTCCAGAATAAGTTGTCTCTTTTGCAAGCATTTCAGAAGTGACAGTTTTTTCAACGTTCATAGAAACCATTTTTGATTTTTGATATTTTTTAATAGCCTGATCAAACAGCGAAGGTGATTTTGCAAACAAAAATGAAGGTGTTATTATAAGCAATAGTAGAAGTGATTTTTGCATCCCATTTTATAGCAGAAGCGCCGGCTAACCGCAACCGAAGGCCCTTGAGGCCAGCGCCCAGACCGTGAAGTTTTTTGCTACCCCAAGGGCTCTCATCGCAGCCAGGGCCGTGCCCCCGGTTGTTAAGACATCATCGACAAAAATAATCTCTTTGCCAGCCAGCAACTCTGGTGAAAAATTTTCACGAAGTTTAAAACGATCCTTAACGCGGTCTTTTTTGCGCTTCTGTTTCTGCTCAGTTTGATCTTTTCGCTCAAGAATCGATAGCATGGGAAAGCCTGAAAGCTCAGATAAGCTTTGGCAGAAAAATTCAGCATGATCAGATCGGTCCAAGTATTTGCTAGGGCTAGGAACTAAAATAATCTGGCGACCCGCATATTGATCGATGTTGTGGACATAAATCTCGTTCCAAAAAAGTTTTGCGTAATATTGCCAAGCTTTTTTTTGTTGATCGCCCTTCAGCTGTCTTAAAAGAAAGGATAAACTATCGCTTTCCTGAGGAATCCAATTGAACAGATAAAACGTTGGGACCGGCTCATCGCGTTGATAGAGCGATTCGCCAGGTTGATACAAAACAGCCAAGCAGCTTTTGCAAAATAAGCTGCTATTCACTGAAAAAGATCCGCACTTCAGACAGCTGCGCGGCTCATAATGCCAAATTTTTTCTAAGATCGTCATAGAACAGAATCAAAAGCAAAAACTAGGCCCTAGCTATTATGATAAGGAAGGCCTTTTTGAATCGCGTGAGCTCGATAAATTTGTTCTAATAAAACAGCCTGAGCCATCCAATGATTCATCGTCAGGCTTGACAGACGGACACTGTCTTGGGCGCGGGCTTTCATCTCATCTGACACGCCATAAGCTCCGCCAATGATGAAGACCAATCTTTTTTTTCCCGAGTTTTGCCAGCGTTCAATTTTTTTAGAAAACTCAATGGAACTTAAGTCTTTGCCCTTTTCATCAAGCAGAACCACAAAGTCTTGCTCTTTCAGTTGATCCAGCAGCAATTGGGACTCGGCAGATTTTTTAAAATCTGCTTGGTCCCGACTGTGTTTTTTAGGTTTGAATTCTTTAATCTCAAAAGGCCCAAATGGTTTTATCTTTTTGGTGTAATTAGCTTGGACTTCTTTCAGCCAAGCTGGGCTTTCCGATAAGACGCAGAAGACTGACGTCTGCATTGATTACTTTTTTACCGTCTTATCAAGAAGTCCTAGGTCTTTGCCCTCTTTCCATAACTTTTCGATCGAATATTCGATTCGTACAAAATCATAAAACAGATGCACCATCAACGAACCATAATCCAAAACAACCCAACGACCTTCGTCAAGACCTTCAATTCCTTGCGGTAAAACTCCGTACTCTTCCTTCACTCGATCAGCCACGTGCTCAGCCAGCGAAGAGGCATGCCTTGTGCTGGTCCCAGAGGCAACCAACGCAAATTCCGTGGGCGCAGAAAGATCCCGCAAATCATAGCCCATCACGGCGATTGCTTTTTTATCGAACAAGGCTTGGCCACAAAAATCAGCAAACTTTTTAAAGTCACCAATACGGTCGCCGATTGGTTTATAAAGCCCTTGTTCTTTAATATAATTTTCAACTTGCAGTGGAAGATGTCTTTGCACTGATTTGCCTGTGCGCAAGGCTTTACGCAACTGACTTGAAGCCACTTCAATATCTTCCAGCGTGATAAATTGAATGTTACGGCCCGTCTTTAGTTCTAGAAAATTAAAATCATATTCTTCGACAAGATCTTTTAGGTAACCTGGCAGATCTTCTTCATCCGTAGGAATCTGAAAGCCTGGCCGTGTTGTGACAATCAAATTACACTCAGTCAGAATTTTTTTATATTCTTTCCATTCGTTAAAACTTTCCAGATTATCTGCGCCGATGATTAAATATAAATCTTCGGCTTTGACCGTTTTTCTATAATTAAGAACCGTGTCAATTGTAAAGCTCAGTCCTCCGCGCTTGATCTCTTGATTGTCGACCTCGAAGGCGGATTCATAAGAGTTCAAAGCAAGCTTGACCATTTCTTCGCGCTGGGACGGAGTCGGTCCTTCGACGGGAACCTTTAATGGATTTTGCATATTCGGAACGACAAAAATCTTATCGATGCCTAATTTTTTATGCACAGTTTGTAAGCTATTGATGTGACCATTGTGAGGTGGGTTAAAGCTTCCACCAAATATTCCGACTCTCATGTTTAATCCTTTTTTGCCGCTATTAAACGGTTTGTGATTTCTTGAAGTAGCTCTTTGATATTTTTCCCAGTCACGCCAGAGATCACAAAAGGCGCTGCGCCGGTTTTCTTTTTAAATTCGTTTTTAAATTTTTCTAACTGTTGAGGCTGAACAGTATCCATCTTATTTAAGACCAGAATTTGTTCGCGGTCTGAAAGAGGAAAAAATCCTTCTTTATCTTTATTATTTTGATCATACATCTCGATTTCATAATTAAGATCCAAGTAATCTTGCAAAGGCTCACGCCCAGAAACGCCGGAAATATCGACCATGTGAACAAACAGACGAGTGCGCTCAATATGCTTTAAAAATTGGATTCCAAGTCCGATACCTTGATGTGCGCCCTTCACAAGCCCAGGAATGTCCGCCACAACAAATGAAATTTCATCGCTGATGCGAACGACTCCCAGGTGGGGTGTCAACGTTGTGAATGGATAATCAGCAATTTTTGGCTTGGCCGCCGAAATCCGAGAGATCAGAGTTGATTTACCTGCATTGGGGAAACCAATGATTCCGACATCGGCAATCAGCTTCAGCTCAAGGATGACTTCTTTTTGTTCGCCCTCTTCACCTGGCTGAGCAAAATCTGGGGCTTGGTTCACTGAAGTTTTAAAAAAGGTATTTCCTTTTCCGCCCCGACCGCCTTTCAGCAGAACATGTTCAGAGATTCCTGTCAGATCGACAAGAATTTCGCCGTCGGAATTTCTAACAATTGTCCCTTCGGGCACAAGTAGAATTAAATCTGGACCCTGGGCTCCAGAACAATTCGCTGAGCCACCAGGTTCGCCGTTGGGGGCATAGTATTTTTTGGTCGATTTAAAATCGACTAAGGAATTCAGATGCTTTGACGTGCGCAGAATAAGATCGCCGCCCTTGCCACCATCGCCACCATCAGGTCCCCCGCGTGGGGTCATTGCTTCCCTTCGGAAAGTAATTGCGCCCGCTCCGCCATGCCCTGAAGCAATATTTATTTCGACTTCATCAATAAATTTCATAGATCCTTCAATAACAAAGAGGGAGCCCTTTGGCTCCCTCTTTCACATTTTTTGAATTTAGAACAATTCTTATCCAGCTTTTGCGGCTAAGAATGGGCTGCCTTTAGGGTAAACGCTGATCTTGAAACGTTCTTTATTCTCACGTTCAAACTTAACGATTCCTTCAACAACTGCATAGATCGTGTGATCGCGTCCGATTTTTACGTTGTTGCCAACATGAAACTTGGTACCACGCTGACGAACAATGATTGTTCCCGACTTAACGGTTTCGCCGCCAAATCGCTTTACGCCCAATCGTTTACTTTGAGAGTCGCGACCATTCCTGGTACTACCACCCGCTTTTTTCGATGCCATCGTATGCCCCCGTCTTAAGCTTTCTTACTTGTTTTTTTAACAGTTTTTTTAGCGCCGGCTTTTTTCTTAGCGGCTCCTGCTGACTTCTTTTTAGGAGATGCTTTTTTAGCAATTTTCTTTTTAGAAGTGGCTTTCTTCGCAGCTGGCTTATCTTCTTTAGATCCAGACTTTGAATGTTCCAGAGCTTCAATACGAGTGGCTTTTTTGGACTCAATTCGCGCAATGCGAACAGCGGCCATATCCATCACGTTTGGAGTCTCTTCAGTCTTAGTCACTTTTCCATCTGGAGTCGTGATCGACTTAACGAAAATCTCTGTGAACTCTTGTCGGTGAGTTTTGAATTTACGGAATGAGTGACGACGTTTCTTTTTGAAAACGATCACTTTGCGAGTTTTTGCCTGTTTGGTCACAACACAAGTGACTTTCGCATTTTTAACCAACGGCTGACCCATATGAGTTGCATCACCACCAACCAGTAACACTTCGCTGATATCAAATTCAGCTCCAAGTTTTTGATCAAGTTTTTCAACTTGGATCTTGTCACCAGGTTTAACTGTGTATTGCTTCCCACCGGTTCTTATAACGGCGTACATGAAAACCTCCACTTAGGAATAAGCCAATGGTAAATGCCACCTCGCACCAGGTTTTGTCAATTAAAATGCTGATTTAAAGGGAATTTAGAATGTTCTTTTATTTTTAATCCCGCAACAGCTTTTTTGGGGATGTTTTCATAAATCTTTCGGGATTCATCCATCGGCGCCTCAATTCCGGGTTAAGTGCCTTATTTCAGGCACTTAACTTTTGTGGAATTAGCTATTTTAAGACCGTCAGAGCATTTTCACTAATTTTGAAAATCAAAATGTCGATTTTATTTTGGGTTTTTGCCAGCCCTTTATTTAAGCAGATCTTGGCCTCTTCAAAGGTCGCTGGAGCATTGGGGTTACCAAAAAAGATCACAATTCCGCCGCGCAGGTAGTTCATTTCAACAGAGCAAGAATCTTGCTGGGAAAAGGATTGAATTGGATTGATGACAGTTTCCTTAGCAAGATCGAGCGGAAATTCAAGCCGGCAAGTAAAAGCATACGCGCGCTGATCGATTTCTCCAATGATATGATTTAAGCAGGCAGACTCAGCATCTGTGATATGTCTCTGAATCGCAACGACGGGTCCAAGCAAGGTATCGGGCGATCCTTGCGCCACCGCAGCTGAACTGAAAACCAATAACGCTAACATAATTTTTTTCATAACTTCTCCTTCTAAAGGTTTAAATAAAAAATATTTCGTACTGTTCAAGATGATAATTGGGTTCAATTTTAAATGCCATCGAGCGGCCAATTTTTCGCTCGATATGCTCTAAGGTTTCGCCCTCAACTTCGTAAATCCAGTCGACGACTTGAGCGTGGCAATGAATAACGATGTTATTTTTTTTATTTTCAAGAGTGGGTAGATCCCGCTCGAGTTCGCGAAAAATTTCATTGGAAACGGTGGCCTTTGTTTTGATATAGCCTTTACCATCACAGTAGCTGCAAGGTTCACACAAAGTTTTAATCAAGCTAGGGCGAATTCTCTTTCTTGTCATCTCGACAAGGCCCAGTTGGGACATTGAAATCACGTTCGTGCGGGCGCGATCCCTGACAAGCTCTTCACGCAAAGCATCCATCACTTTTTCTCGGTGGGAGTCTTTTTCCATGTCAATAAAATCAATAATGATTATTCCGCCGCAATTTCTGATTCTTAATTGATGGGCGATCTCGCGGATGGCTTCAAGATTTGTTTTTAGAATCGTGTCTTCAAGATCTTTTTTTCCAACAAATCGGCCTGTATTGATATCAATCACAACTAAGGCTTCAGCTTCGTCGATCACAATATAGCCGCCAGATTTTAACCATATTTTTCGATCCAGCGAGCGCGAAATTTCCATATCGATATCATATAAATCAAAGAGTGGTTTTTTCTCTTCATAAAAAATCACGTTTTGTTTAAATTTCGGCATGAGCTGCGATACAAATTTCGAAACTTTTTTGTGAATTTCAAAATCATCCACCCAGACGGCGCCCACTTCTTCGCTCATCAAGTCACGCAAGGCACGCAACTCAACATCGGGCTCTTGATGAACTTGCCCCGGAGATTTTTTCTTTTCGTAGTTTTTAAAAATGTCTTTGGCAATGCGGTCTAAGTAATCAATGTCAGTTCTTAGCTGTTCAGCCGAAGCCCCTTCGCCGGCGGTTCTGACGATCACTCCGCCTTGCGGCGACATGGTTTGCACCAGCTGTCGAAGTCGGTCGCGTTCAGCCTCATTTTCAATCCGACGAGATATTCCTAGATGCCTGACGGTTGGAAGATAGACAATAAAGCGACCTGGCAAAGAAATGTGCGTTGTCAGCCTTGCGCCTTTGGTGCCAAGGGGATCTTTTGCGACTTGCACCAAAATGGCTTGGCCTTCTTTTAGTAAATCTTGAATCGGCGTTTTATTACTGGAATGAGAAAACTTTTCTTCATGTTCATCAGACTCAGACAAGGGCTCATCGCGATCTAAATCAGAAAAAGGATAAACGCCGGATTCTGCGTCTTCACGAATATCACCCACGTAAAGAAAAGCCGCTTTATCCAGACCAATATCCACAAAGGCGGCTTGCATACCGGGCAAAACCCGAATGACATTTCCGCGATGCACAGAGCCTACTAAAGTCGGGGATGTTTTGCGTTCAATTTTTAAATCCGCAAGAACACCCGCTTCGACATAGGCGACTCGTGTTTCTTGCGGGCGAACGTTGATCAGGATTTCTGCAGACATAAACACTCCTGCCTGAAGGACTAGCATGGTAAATTTGGTTGGTCCAGGATACAGGGCGCAGCATTCAGAAGTCCCCTTAATAATCCGATAGAATTCAGGATAGGAGCCCTCATGGCTACAATTGACGAGCTTTTTAAGTTGATGGTTGAACAAGGCGCTTCGGATTTACATATTACGAGTGGCGCTCCGCCCTATTTGCGGGTGCATGGCAACATGGTTCCCTTGAATTACAAAGAGCTGAGCAGTCAAGATGTACAAGGGCTTTTGTTTGAAATTCTTTCTGAAAAGCAAAAAAAACAATTCGTTGAAAAATGGGAACTTGATTGCGCTTACACCATCCCCGGGATTGGACGATTCCGTTGTAATGTCTTTATGCAACGAAAAGGCTTAGCTGCCGTTTTTCGAATTATTCCGGAAAAAATTAAGACAGCTCAAGAGTTAAATTTGCCACCCGCATTGATGGACATGATTGACTGTGATCGTGGTTTAATTCTTGTGACGGGCCCGACAGGTTCGGGAAAATCAACGACTCTTGCGGCCTTAATTCATCAAATTAATATGACCCGAGAGGCCCATATTTTGACCGTTGAAGATCCCATCGAATTTGTCCATCAAAACATTAAATCATTGATCAATCAACGAGAAGTGGGCAGTCATACGAAGTCTTTTGCAAGTGCGCTGAAGTCTGCGTTACGGGAAGATCCAGATATTATGTTGGTTGGAGAGATGCGTGACCTTGAAACAATTGCGCTGGCCCTGACTGCTGCTGAAACGGGTCACGTCGTGTTTGGAACTTTACACACAAATAGTGCGGCAAAGACAATTGATCGAATCATCGACGTCTTCCCGTCAGGTCAACAGCAACAAATTCGCACGATGCTTGCAGAAAGCTTGCGCGGCGTTGTCGCTCAAACTCTGTTTTCCAGAGCGGATGGGCAAGGCCGAGTCGCGGCCTATGAAATCATGAGAAATACAAAAGCCATTCAGAATTTAATTCGGGAAGGTAAGATTCATCAAATTCCTTCGGCGATGCAAACTTCGTCAAGTAGCGGGATGATCTTGTTTGAAAAATACATTGAAGACTTGGTTCGCAAAGGAAAAGTTTCCCAAGCTGACGCAAAAACATTTCTTGGTAAAGACAGTGACGCAACAACCAAGATTAGTAATTCGACAACCAAAGCTGGATAAGAAAATCTTTGGCTTAAAAAGTAAATTCAAATTCAAAATGCGGGACCGACGACAAAGTCGGTCCTTTTTTTTGCAGCTCAAGAGGTTCAAAAAGTCCGTAATAGTCATTCGTTCGTCGCTTTTTTTCAAGGGGCGGCATATTTTCATAGGCCACGTAGCCGGCGCCCGCCATCAGGCCCAACAAGGCGCCCCAAGTAATATTACCTGTGTGTTCCTTGGGATCTCCATAAAAGCTGAGGGTGCTTAACCCCAACAAGCCCCCGCCGATGCCTGAAAAAAGCACCATGGCTGTGCTGCGACGCCAATTCGTCGACTGGGATCGAACTTCCATTTGGGCTCTGGCTCTTGCCGGCGCCAAGATTTGTAAACTTAATGTTGCTGCAAATACTAAAAATATCCATGTCTTCATTCGGACGCTCCATCGGGTAAAATCGAAAAGTGACTGATTGATTGAAACTCAGTTTCATGTGTGATGACTTCTTCGACGTGGCCAAACGGAGGCCCCTTGCGAAGAAGTGTTAAATAATTTTCCAATGCGGATTCATTTCCTAGCGCTAGAATCTCAACCTCACCATTTCGTAGATTTCGGGCCCATCCAAAAACTTGGCATCCTTCGGCCGCACGTTGCGCGTAACGGCGGTAACCTACGCCTTGCACCTGGCCGCGAACTCGAATCTTTAAAGCCTTGTCGTTCATGATTTTGACAATCTCCTGGCGCGCGGTTACTTTTAGCCATCAACAAGGAAATCCCCGTGAAGCCTCATCCATTAGCATCATATATAGATCATACCCTGCTTAAGCCGGAAACTTCCAGAGGCCAAATTGAAAAACTTTGTAAAGAGGCCATCGAATACAATTTTTATGCAGTTTGCGTCAACTCGCGTTTTGTCCAGGTCTGCAAATCGGCGCTGCAAGGAAGCTCTGTAAAAATAGCAAGTGTTGTTGGCTTCCCGTTAGGCGCGTGCACAACCAGTACCAAAGTCCATGAGGCCATCACCGCGGTCCGCGATGGGGCTGATGAAATCGATATGGTCATTTCGCTTGGAGCTATCAAAGAAAACGACTGGCGATCAGTCCAAGATGATATTTTGCAAGTTGTTCGCGCCATTCCCAATTCAGTTTTAAAAGTCATCATTGAAACGGCCTTGTTGACTGACGACGAAAAAATTAAAGCCTGCCAAGCTTGTCTTGAAGCCGGGGCTCATTTTGTGAAAACTTCGACGGGCTTTAATGGCGGTGGTGCAACTGTTGAAGATCTGGTTTTGATGAAAAAAGTTGTTGGCGATCGAGCTGAATTAAAAGCCAGTGGTGGTATCAAAGATCTGGCGACGGCCAACAAAATGATCGCAGCGGGGGCAACACGCTTAGGAACCAGCACAGGCGTTTTGCTGGTCACTGGCCAAAATATTCAAGGGGGCTACTGATGACCCTGATTCCTGCAGAAATTATTAAAAAGAAAAGAAACGGTCTTTCTTTAAGCACCGAAGAAATTCGTTTCCTGATTGAAAACTATACCAGCGGACAAATCCCCGATTATCAAATGGCGGCTTTTCTGATGGCGGTTTATTTTAAAGGAATGACGACTGAGGAAACGGCTGAACTCACTCGTTGCATGTTGCATTCGGGAACGACGGTCGATCTGTCTTCGGTGAGTGGGTTTAAGGTTGATAAACATTCAACCGGTGGTGTTGGTGATAAAACTTCTTTGATTTTGGGACCGCTTGTCGCAAGCCTTGGAGTTCCTGTTCCGATGATTTCAGGCCGGGGCTTGGGACACACCGGAGGAACCTTAGATAAATTAGAAAGTATCCCTGGATTTAATATCAATCTTCCTCTGGCGGATTTTGTTAAAAAAGTGCGCGAGCATCAAATTTGTTTTATCGGACAAACAAAAGAAATTTGCCCGGCTGATAAAAAAATGTATGCCCTTCGCGATGTCACCGCGACGGTTGAAAGCCTGCCCTTGATTTCGGCCAGCATCATGTCAAAAAAGTTGGCCGAGGGTATTGACGGGTTAGTTTTAGATGTGAAATTTGGAAGCGGCGCATTTATGAAAAAAGTCGAAGACGCAGAGGCCTTAGCCCAGTCGCTGATCGCTATTGCCAAAACTTATCATAAAAAAGTAGTGGGTCTTCTAACAAATATGGATCAACCGCTGGGTCGCTTTGCTGGAAATTCCTTAGAGATTGAAGAGTGCATCGCCATTATGAAAGGTGAATGTCATTTTAATTCCCAAGGTTTGGATCTTTATGCTGACACCCGCGAGCTCAGTCTTTGGCTTTCGGCTCACATGATTTTACTTAGTGGTCTTGCAAGCTCGGAAGATCAAGCCTATCAAATCTGCAAGCAAGCCTTGGATTCAGGAAAGGCCTATCAAAAGTTTTTAGAAATGTGCCGCGCCCAGGGCGGAAATCCAAATCAAATTTCCAAGGCCTCTTTAAGAAAAGACGTTCTGGCCGAGAGCGCCGGATTTGTGTCATCATTTCAGACTGAAAATATTGGCTTAGCTGGAATTATTCTGCGCGCTGGTCGTGAAAAAATCTCTGACAGCTTAGATCTTACTTCTGGCATCGAATTCCATTTAAAAATCGGCGACAAAGTGAGTGTTGGTGATACGATTTTTACAGTTCACGGCAACGAAAAGGAGCGCCTTGAAAAAGCGGCTTTGTGGCTCAAAAGCCAATTTACAATTTCCTTGCAAAAGCCAGTAGGAACGAGTTTGATACTTAAGACTCTGCGCTAGCAGCGTTGGAGAATGCAGTCATGGTGATTCAAAAGTTGCAAGAGACCGTTAGCTATATTCGCACCAAAACGGCGGCGAAACCCCGGATTGGAATTATTTTGGGCTCAGGCCTTGGGGCGTTTGTCCGAGACGTGCAGGTTGAATCAACCCTTTCGTTTAATGAAATACCGCATTTTCTTCCCCCCACGGTCGAAGGCCATTCGGGAAATTTAATATTTGGAAAAGTCGGTGGTAATGATGTCGCGATTTTACAAGGTCGCAATCATTACTACGAAGGTCACAGTATGGATATGGTGGTTTTCCCAACACGAACCTTAGCGTTGATGGGAATTGAAATCTTGATTCTGACCAATTCTGCGGGTGGGTTTGGAGATACTATGCAACCCGGTGATTTCATGATTTTAGAAGATCATATCAACTTGATGGGAATCAATCCCTTGATGGGCCCGAATATCAAAGAACTTGGTCCACGCTTTCCAGATATGACGGAAGCCTACGATAAAGCCATGATTCAAACGATGGAAGAGGTTTTAAAAACTCAGAACACGCGTTATCACAAGGGTGTTTATTGCGGCGTCAGTGGTCCCACTTATGAAACTCCGGCCGAAGTTCGGTATTTAAAAATGATCGGTGGGAAAGCCGTTGGCATGAGCACTGTTCCCGAAGCCATTGCAGCCAATCATCTTGGCTTAAGAGTGGGTGCCGTCAGTTGCATCACCAATTTAGCTTCTGGAATTTCTCAGAAAAAACTTTCTCATCAAGAAGTCACCGACACCGCTAAGCGGGTTGAAGAAAAGTTCACCACTTTTTTAAAAGAGTTTATCCTTCGTCTTTAGAGGGTCCTTATGATTAACATTGAAATCCCAAAGTTTATGGGAAAATGGTATGTCATTGCGAATATTCCAACTTTTCTTGAAATTGGCGCCCACAATGCAACTGAATCCTATCAATGGGATGCCAAGAAAAATGTGATTGATGTCGATTTTCGTTTCAATCAAGGTGCGCCCAAAGGACGGCTGATTAAAATTCCCCAGAAAGCTTTTATCCACGATCAAAAAACCAAAGCTGAATGGCGGATTCAACTTTTTTGGCCTTTCAAATCGGCTTATCTTATTTTATTTATTGCTAAGGATTACTCGACGACAATTGTCGGCGTGCCAAATAAAAAACATGTTTGGATTATGGCTCACAAACCGCATCTGCCACCGGTCATTTATAACAAGCTTGTCGCAAAAGTAAAAAGCTTGGGCTACGACATCACAAAGCTGCAAAAAGTTCCGCAAAAAAAATAGCCCTATATTGGTGAAAGCCCCAGTAGGCTTGGCTTTCATCGACCTCCAAGTCTGGGTATTCCAAGCCAATGGTCTAGTTTTACCTTCCAGACTTCATTAGGATTTATCCCATTCCGAGAAGCTAACCGAGGGGAATCCTGCAGTGTCATCACTGTAGGGACTAGGATGTCCCGCCCCCACTGTTTAACTTTAGGGAGAGTGCATGGATGTACGAAAGTCAGCTTTATTTGCGGCGCTGTTTTTAGTCATTTCATCTTGTCAAAAAAATCGCCCCGTCGACAATGTCCTTGAGAGCAAACAGTTTTCCTTGAGCGAAAAGCCTTGTGCCCAGCAAAGAATTGAAAATAAGTTCCTAGTTCAATGGAAAGACGGAACTGTTGAGGCCATGACGGCCTCGGATTACGAGAGCTTTAAAAAAGATTTCGTAGAACCCAATTTAGATCAGCTAAAAAGAGTCGAATTCGATCGCGTGATCCATTTGTCTCAACCGGATTCCTCATCGACAAGTGTTGCCGGATTTAGCCAAGACTGGGGACAAAAAAGTATTTCTGCTGATGCCGCTTGGAGTGCTGGAATCACGGGCCAAGGAATCACAGTCGGAGTTGTTGACACGTGGGTTGATCCTTCGCATCCACAATTAAAAAATCAATTTGCAGTGAATACCGGAGAAATCCCCGATAATGGCATCGACGATGATAACAATGGCTACATTGATGATTATTATGGGGGCGCATTTTACACAGAAGCCACTCCGCCGCCGGGTCAAAAAAATCCTATTCCACTTCACGGGACGCATGTCTCCGGAATTATTGCTGCGGATCCAGCCGCGGGTTCTATTAAAGGTTTAGCTTACAATGCAAAAATTATCGAAGCTGCTTTTTTAAATAGCCAAGGCAGCGGAAGCTTTTCTGATGCCTCCAGAGCCCTCGATTACATGATGGCAAGGCACGTGAAAATTATTAATGCCAGCTGGGGTGGGCCGGATTGTAGTAAAATTATGTACGATAAATTTCAAGAGGTTGCGAATGCAGGAATTTTAATGGTGGTAGCGGCCGGAAATGATCATGTTGATATCGGTCAAGTGTTGGAATCACCGGCTTCATTTAATATTTTTAATCAAATCACCGTGGCTGCAAATACACCTTACGATTTACTGACAACTTTTTCAAACTACAGCACTTTGCTGACACATCTGACAGCGCCGGGGGAAAATATTTTTAGCACGGTTCCTGTTTCGGCTTACCCCAATGGAATTGCAAGTATGTCGGGAACTAGTATGGCAGCACCCTTTGTGACCGGAGCAGCGGCTTTGGTTTGGAGTGCCAGACCTCAGGCCACCATGCAACAAGTTCGGAACGCTTTACTTAAATCGGTGGATACCAGTGATGTTTTGCCTTTAGTGACGAAGGGCCGTTTGAATATCCAACGCGCCATTGCCGAAATTAAGAATTCAATTCCATAAATGACGCGCAGGGCTTAGTTCCCTGTTGCGGCATATCCAAGGCCTTTAATTTTCAGTGATTTGTTGATCACCCATGGTACAGAATATCCTATTCTACCAGGGTGAAATGATGAGACTTTATATTGCTGATTTGAAAAACCATGTGGGCGAAGAAGTTGAGCTTAAAGGTTGGACTTACAACTCACGCTCGTCAGGAAAAGTTAAATTTTTAGAGATTCGTGATGGAACAGGAATTGTTCCCTGCGTTTTCTTTAAAGGCGAGTGCGAAGATCAAGCCCTTGAAGTTTTTGAGAAGGTCACGCAAGAGTGCACCGTAAAAATTCGCGGCACTGTTCGCAAACATCCAAAACACGAAAATGTTTTTGAGCTGGGTGCAAAAAGTCTTGAAATTTTAGCTCCGTCTGAAAACTATCCGATTTCACTAAAAGATCATGGCACTGATTTTTTAATGGAAAATCGTCATTTGTGGATTCGTTCAAAACGTCAGCACGCAATTCTTCGTGTCAGACATGAAATTATTCATGCCATCAGGGATTTTTTTGATGGTCGTGGATTTACACTCACCGACGCTCCGATTTTTACCCCCAGTGCTTGTGAGGGCACGTCTAATCTTTTTGAAACAAAGTACTTTGATGAAAGTATGTATTTGTCGCAATCTGGCCAGCTGTATATGGAAGCCACGGCCGCAGCCCTTGGGAAAGTTTATTGTTTTGGTCCCACATTTCGCGCGGAAAAATCAAAAACGCGAAGGCATTTGATTGAATTTTGGATGGTGGAACCAGAAGTGGCTTTTAACGACATGTATGACAACATGGAATTAGCTGAACAATTTATAGAATATGTTGTGCAAAGAACTTTGAAAAATCGCCCTGAAGAATTAAAAGTTTTGGAAAGAGATTTAACCAAACTTGAAGTCATTAAGGGATCGTTTCCTCGACTTCATTACAAAGAAGCTTGTGAAATTATTAAAAGAGAAAATCCAGAATTTAATATCGGTGACGATTTTGGGGCGCCCGATGAAACGATTATTTCTTCAAAATATGATAAGCCAGTTTTTGTGCATCACTATCCGCAAGCGATCAAAGCTTTCTATATGAAGGAAGATCCAAAAGAGCCCGGCTATGCCATGGGTTGTGATTTATTAGCGACTGAAGGCTACGGTGAAATTATTGGTGGCGGTCAGCGCGAAGAAAGTATTGAAAAACTTTTAACAAAAATTAAAGAACACAATCTGAACGAAAAAGATTTTCAGTGGTATTTAGATTTACGTCGGTTTGGATCTTTCCCTCATAGCGGATTTGGCTTAGGGGTCGAAAGAGCTGTCGCTTGGATTTGTGGGCTTCCACACATTCGCGAAACAATCACATTTCCACGACTGTACGGACGAAGCTACCCTTGATGATGGCTTAAGGAGATTTATGTCGACGACGGATTCAATTTTTAAACAACGCCTCAAAGAACTTGAGCGCCGAAATGAACAAGCGATGCAAGGTGGTGGCGAAGCAAGGCTTGCAAAGCACAAACAAGGTGGCCGCCTGACAGCGCGTGAGCGTTTAGATGTTTTGTTAGATCCGGGAAGCTTTGTTGAGATGGATCGCTTTGTGGCTCATCGATGTATTGATTTTGGGATGGCTGATGTAAAAATTCCTGGGGACGGCGTTGTCACAGGTTACGGCCGCGTGAATGGAAAAGTTATTTATGTATCAAGCCAAGACTTTACGGTCGTTGGCGGATCGATGTCTCGGACTCAAGCCAATAAAATTTGTAAAGTGATGGATCTTGCGACTAAAAATGGTTCGCCATTTATTAGTTTGAATGATTCCGGCGGCGCGCGCATTCAAGAAGGTATTGAGTCGTTGGGTGGATATGCTGATATTTTTAGTCGTAATACTTTAGCTTCAGGTGTTGTCCCTCAGATCACAGCGATCATGGGGCCATGTGCTGGGGGCGCGGTTTATTCGCCGAGTATTACTGATTTTGTTTTTATGGTGAAAAAGACGAGCTACATGTTTGTGACTGGGCCTGATGTGATTAAAACGGTTACTCATGAAGATGTGACAAAAGAGGATCTTGGCGGAGCTGTTACCCATTCGCAAAAATCGGGCGTTGCCCATTTTGCAGCTGAAGATGATAAGCACTGTTTGCTTTTAATCCGCGAACTCTTAAGTTTTCTACCGGCTAATAACGTCGACGATGCGCCGGTGCTTCCAACAGAAGATCGTCCTGATCGTTTAGTGGAAAATTTAGCCGCATTAATTCCTGACAATCCTAAAAAACCTTACGACATGCTCAGCGTGATCACAGAATGTGTCGACGAAGGTTATTTTTTAGAAGTTCATAAATATTTTGCGCAAAATATTATTGTTGGTTTTGCTCGCTTCAATGGACGTCCCGTTGGAATTGTTGCCAATCAGCCCAATATTTTGGCTGGCTGTTTAAATATCGAGGCATCTCGCAAGGCAGCCCGGTTTATTCGCTTCTGTGATGCTTTCAATATTCCCATCGTTAGCTTTGTTGATGTTCCGGGGTTCTTGCCAGGAAAAGATCAAGAGTGGAATGGCATTATCACTCATGGCGCAAAACTTCTTTATGCTTATGCTGAAGCGACAGTTCCTAAAATTACTTTGATCACGCGGAAAGCCTACGGCGGAGCTTACATCGTGATGGGCTCGAAACTTTTACGTTCTGATGTTAATTTGGCGTTCCCTTCTGCTGAAATTGCTGTGATGGGAGCTGATGGCGCCGTCAGCATTATTTCTAGAGAAGAAATTGCTAAAGCAAAAGATCCCGTAGCCGAGCGGGCGCGACTGATTGCTGATTACGAACAAAAATTTAGCAATCCTTATGTTTCAGCAGAGCTAGGTTACACAGATGAAGTGATCGAGCCTGCGGTGACAAGAAAGCGCATTATTGATTCTTTAGAAATGCTTAAGAACAAACGCGATATTATTCCTCCAAAAAAGCACGGCAATATCCCTCTGTAGGAGAAAAGATGTCACAGGATTTTAAAGGCAAAAAGTTATTTAAAAAAATTCTGATCGCTAATCGGGGCGAGATTGCCATTCGAGTGACTCGCTGCTGCCGCGAACTTGGAATTTCTTCGGTGGCTGTTTTTAGTGATGCTGATCGAGACAGCTTGCATGTGTTTTTAGCAGATCAGGCTTACAATATCGGACCCGCACCTTCCCGGGAATCCTATTTAAATTATAAAAAAATTATCGAAGTGGCCCTTGCTTCTGGTTGCGATGCGATCCATCCAGGCTACGGATTTTTGTCTGAGAACGCGATTTTTGTCCGCGCTTGTGCTGAAGCGGGAATTACTTTCATCGGCCCAACACCTGAAAATATAGACTCGATGGGTGACAAACTGTCGGCTAAATCTTTAATGCAAAAAGCCGGCGTGCCCATTGTGCCCGGCAGCGATGGCGGCGTTGAAAATTTAGAAGTGGCGCAAGCGGTGGCCGCAAAAATTGGCTATCCGATTATTATTAAAGCCTCTGCCGGGGGGGGCGGAAAAGGCATGCGAATTGTCCGCCAAGATTCAGAATTAGAAAGCGCTTTTCGGGCTTGTCGTTCTGAAGGGCAGAATTATTTTGGAAATCCGATCGTTTATATCGAAAAATTTATTAACGATCCTAAACATATTGAAATCCAAGTTTTTGGCGACACCCATGGGAATGTTGTTCATCTCTTTGAGCGGGAATGTTCCGTTCAAAGGCGCCATCAAAAAATTATAGAAGAAGCTCCAAGCCCTTCTGTGCCTCCGGAAGTTCGCAAAAAAATGGGCGACGCTGCAGTTCGGGCTGCAAAACAGATTAATTATATCGGCGCTGGCACCATCGAATTTATTTTTGATAACAAAACAAAAGAGTTCTTTTTTATGGAAATGAACACTCGGTTACAGGTGGAACATCCGATCACCGAGCTGACAACCAATTTGGATTTAGTGAAAGAACAAATCAATGTCGCTGCGGGATTTCCTTTAAGCTTTAAACAGGAAGATGTGAAACAAAAAGGACATGCGATCGAGGCGCGAATTTGCGCTGAAGATCCTGTGACTTATCAACCATCGCCAGGAAAAATCCGCGCCTGCCGTCATCCTCAAGGACCTTTTTTGCGCGTTGATTCGTATGCATATCCCGGCTATGAAGTTCCGATCTATTACGATCCGATGATTGCAAAAGTGATCACCTGGGGCGAAACCCGCGAAGAGGCTATCGATCGAATGCAGCGGGCTTTAACAGAATTTATCCTGACTGGGATTAAAACCAATATCGTTTTGCACAAAACAATTTTAGATCATCCAAAATTTAAAGATGGTAGCTACACAACACAATTTATTGAAAAAAACTTTGAAGTGATCGAGCCGCAACTTTTTAAAGAAATTGAAGATCCTGTTTTTCTAATTGCAGCGGCAATCTCGGCTTACAACGATCGCAAGTCGAAAGATGTCAGACAGCTTAATTTAAATTCAAACTGGAAACGAATCGGTCGCAAACTGGTTTTAAGGACTTAATCATGTACTTTGAAGCTGAACTTAAAGGTCGAAAATATAAGGTTGATGTCACCGAGCTGCGGGCGCACTGGAAATTAGCCATGCAAGAAGAAGGCAAAGAGTGGATTTACTATGAAGTTTCCAAAAATGATTTTAAAGGGGCTGAAGAGTACGTCAGTTTTCTTTTTAATGGTCAGTCTTACTTAATCGATGTGATCGGATCCGACACGGAGTACACCGTGTTTACACGTAATTCGTTTCGAACAATTAAGATTTATAATGATGAAATGATTCTTCATCAATCTTTGAAAAAAGGTGGCGGCTTCGGCGGTGATCAAGAATTGCGCTCGGGCATGCCTGGAAAGATCATCGAAATTTTTGCAAAAGTGGGTGATGTTGTGAAGGCGAACAAGCCTTTACTGATCATGGAAGCGATGAAAATGGAAAATGAGATGCGCAGTGCTCGGGACGTAAAGATTAAAGAGATCTTGGTTCGACAAGGCGACAGCGTTGAATCTGGCGCCATTCTGATTCGTTTCGAAGAAGCTTAATTTTCTTCGGTTTTATTGTCTTCTTCTTTGTTGGCGTCTTTTCCGGCTTCTTTGGGTTCCGGATGTTGGTTAGTCACTTTGCCAACCATATCTGAAATCGATAGCATTCCAAAAACTCCACTGTCTTTTTCTCCAGGTCCAAAGCTGGAAAATACAATAAGATCAGTTTTAGCAATGACGCCTTTTTTCTGAACTTCGGCTAAAGACAGAGGCGGTGGATAATTTGGGTCTCCAAAGAAATACCCGCCATTAACTCCATTCACAGCTTTTCCATTTATTTTTAATGACCAGCCTGCACCTTTTTGGCTGATCAGTGCGAACTTGTCCCCAGGCTTTCCAACAACTCTGCGAATCACAGGATCACCAAATTCTGTAAATCGATAAAGTACTAAATCACCCGTTTCCATCGGATGACAAGCGTACCAGTTAAGAGTCACTTCGACGGTTTGTCCTTCTTCGACAATTCCCCTCATATAGGGGTCCGTCATTGTAAAATTAATAACTTTACCTGGGCAGATAGCTGGATCAAAATTGTAAATTTCTTTCCGCACTGGCGCAGCCACCTTGGGCTCGCGGGAAAAGAACCAAAGTCCTAATAAAGCAACAACAACGACCGCACTAATAATGATTATTTTTTTCATATTCCAAATCGTATTAATGTTTAGATTTTCATGCAACTAGGAAGATCATAAGCCAATAGACCAACGTCAAGTTTGAAGGCGATTGCGCTTTCTTTCAAAGATCCCAACGATGATCACCGATATTTCATACAAGGCCATCATTGGAAAAAGCATAAGCACCATACTTAATAAATCAGGGGGGGTAATAATAGCAGAAACGATCGCTAGTAACATAACAGCATATCGACGTTTTTCTTTTAAAAATTTTTGACTGACAAGTCCAAGCATTCCCAAGGTTGAAATCACTAGTGGCATTTCAAAAGCTGCACCGAAAGCAAGGCTGGTATGGGTGAAAAAAGACATGTATTCGTCAATTGAAATCATGGGCTTGTCGACATCTCCGCCAAAGGTCATCAAAAACTTAAATGCCATGGGCAAGACAATAAAATAAGTAAAGACGGAACCCATTATAAATAAAATGGTCCCCGATAAAATAAATCCTAAAGCATAGCTCTTTTCTTTTTTATAGAGGGCCGGAGCTACAAAAAGCCAAATCTGATAAAGCCAAAATGGACAACTTAATATCACGGCGCACATAAGAGATATTTTAAGATGGGCCATAAATTTATCCATGGGTCCGGTAAAAATTAAACCACCGGTTGGAAGAAATGGCTGAATCGGCTGTCGAACAATATTAAAAATATTTTCACTAAAATAATAGCAGACCCCAAAGGCTAAAATAATCCCGTAAAGACTGTTGATCAAACGCAGTCGTAAGTCCGCCAAATGTTCAACTAAGCTTTGTCCCGATGCAACGCCTTCGTTTTCACTCATACTGAATCTTTTGGATCTGGATTTGGCGGCGGTGGCGCTGATGGCTTATGAAGATCCGCTTGAGCTTGATTTTTTATTTCTTCTGTAAATTGGCCGCTGGCGCGCTTAATTTCGTTAAGAATTTTACCGATCTGTCGTGCGAATTCTGGCAACTGCTTTGGACCAATCACAATCAATGCAATTGCGGCCAATAACAAAATTTCACCCATACTTAATCCGAACATGATTTTTAATTCCGGTTACTGTTGCTTCGTTGACTTCATTTGATCTCGGGGGAGGGCGACGATCCCATTTTCAATTAATTTTTCCCTTGCGAGCTCGGATCCAGTTTTAATATATCGATCATACAAACGCAAAATATTTTGATCACTTTGCACCTGGCCACTTTGACTGATGTAGCTAAGAACATCCACGAATTCGACAAATCGCTTTGAAAACATTCGGTAGACATGCGCAATTGAGTCTTGTGCCGAATCCGCCAGTGCTCCATAGGCGACACCGCCCATTTCGGCGTAGTAATCAACATCGACCAGCTTTCTTTGTAAAGAATCTGCAAAAAAGCCGCTGATATAAAGGGAACGATCGCCTAATTTTTTAAGAAGCTCAAAGCGCACTGTCGGTTCAGAGTTCTGCGCCACAAGATAAAGTTCCGCCAAAGTCTTTGGCACCTTGACGCCATTTTCATTGGTTTGTTCAAACAGGTTTCGGGCATCAAGGTAGTGATTGAGCAAGCTGATCAAGTACATTTCAACATTGGGATCAGAATGAATTTTTCGAAACTCCATGCCCTCTTTGACGAGTTCGGCAAAGTAACCCTCGGCGGAAACTAGAATGTCGGACTTCTTTTCTCGTTGTTCCATGCTCCACTTATGTTTTGGGTCTGAAGACCTTAATTTATCTTACCAAACTGTTGGGCTTTTCGGGGCCAAACCTAATAATTCAGACTAAAGGCCAATAAGCAAACAGCACTAATATCCCATGTCGCAAACGATTCCTGCCATGGTCATGTGGGATGGACCTTGGCAGGGCGATGTTGGTACTGGAGTCGTAGCGACGGGCAAACTTGCCGGAGCAGGGCCTGCCGCGATCGTCGCGACTGGGGGGCTCTGACATTGTATGACTCCGTCAGCTCCATAGCCAACACTATAAGTCCCCGATGGACAGCTCTGCATATATCCTTGGGACATCCCTGTTGTCATGCAGCCGACAAACTTAGCTGCGAACGGATTTGTTGCATCAACATTTAAAATTGCACCGACAGAAATAGGCTTATGGGATCGAACCGTCTTTGTTTCATCAAAATCAATCAACCATTGTCCTTTGTAGGAACTGCCAGAGCCACTAAGAACTTCTAGTTTGATCGATTTAACAACCATCGATGTAGCATAGGTTGAAGCCGTATCGCCAACTTTCACGGCGACTGGGCCAGGCCCCGTTGGCGTGATCTTTGTGTAAATCGGGCCCAGAGAATTGATCTTTAGCGGTAGCGCCTGCGTCGTATTAAAAGTCGATTGCGTTGGACTGTTGAGCATGTACTGGCAGACAGAGCCATCCGCCATAGAGGCAATAATATTTTTCTCTAAATCCAGCGCCGCTAAAATTTCGGAAAGAGACTTAGTTTCTTTGGCTTGACTGGCGATGAGGGATGACATGCCCGCGCCGACAACAAGCATGATGGCGGCAGCTATCATGACTTCAACTAAAGACATTCCCTTTTGATTTTTAAAAAATTTATCCATACTTAAGGTATCGGAAGATTGCCCAATTCTTGTAGAGAAAAGGATGCTGATTTAGGGGCTAAGGCGCCTATTTTTAGGAAGGGAAAAAAATTTAATACGTCAAATAGACAGATGACTTATTTTGAGAAAATTTCAAAAAAAATTTGAAATTTTCTCAAATCAGTGCGCTGTTAGCTGGCCGAAGCCTGCGGGCCAACGATGCTAATAACCGCCGGCTGTTGAAATATTTTTCGGCTTAGTTTCATGATGTCGTCTTCGGTCACAGAAAAGTACTTCTTATTGGCTTCAAAGACTTCGTTGTAATCAATTCCGTATATTTCATCAAAAAGGAAAGCTGCACAGATCGAGCTTTTTCTTTGCAGATCGATATCATGACGGCCGACCAGATAACGTTTAGCTCGGTCTAATTCAGCCTTTGAAACTTTTGTATCGCAAAGTTTTTTAAATTCTTCTTTTAACATTGAAATCGCTTTTGCCGTTTTTTCTGGTGAACAACCGATATAAGCACCAAAATATCCCGTATCGAGACCTTCCATTCGCAACGGAGAAACAGAATACGCCAAAGAATTCTTATCTCGAAGTTCGAAGAAAAGTCGTCCGCCTTGTCCTGACAGAATCGACTGGATGACATGCAAAGCATAACGCTCGTCTGACTGAAGCGTCAGTCCCCGGTAACCCAAAACAATGTGCGTTTGTTCTTTTTCCAATTTAGAAAAAAACCTTGCATCGGCTTTGACTTCGACCGGCATCGGGCAGCTGATATCCAAGGGCTTTGCCGGCAAAGCCCTTGCAAAATCTTTGATTTTTTCTAACCAAAGATCTTTATCGAAATCTCCGACCAGGCAGACTGTCGAGCTTCCAGCCACCATCATTTTTTTGAAGAAGCTTTCGATATCTTTAACAGTGACATCGTTCACTGATTGTTCGTTGCCTAAAACATCTCGTCCATAAACATGGCCCTGAAACATATTTTTCGTAAACTGGTTAATACACACTTGGGCCGGATTATCGTCGCGACTTTTGATCTGTTGAATTTGAACTGTTTTTTCACGCTCTAAAATATCAGAATCCCAAGTTGGGTTTTTTAAGACATCAAAAAATATTTCGCTTAAGGGTTTTTGGAATGAAGACAAGCCTTCCAAAGTCAAACCAATCGTATTACGTCCGCCGAAAGCAGAAATTCCTGCAGCCATTTTATCAATTTGTTCATTGATTTGATCTTCGGAATAGCTTTTTGAACCCGTCGCCCAAACCCGGGACAACAGTTCGGTCATTCCGTCTTTACCACCCGGTTCGCCGCGCAGGCCTCCCAAAAAAGCCATTTTCAAAGAAAATGTCGGTGTGTCTTTTTGATGTCGGAGCAAAACTTTCATGCCGTTGGGTAATATTATTTTTTCCATGGTCGGTGCGGCCAAGGCATTGCCCGTTGATATTTTTAAAGTTTTATTGCGTGATTTTTGTTTGACTGCTGGCTTCTTCGCCAAGGCAAACTCTTTGCTATAAGATTTAACTAAATCTTGAGCTTCGCCTTTGATTTTTTTCAAATCCATATTTGTCAAGGCACTGATATTCATCTTTTTGGGATCTAAATATTTACGCGCCACTTTAAGAATATCTTCGGAACGTAGGTTTCCAATTTCTTTTAAATATTTCGTAAAATAGTTCGGATCACCCATGTAGAATTCAAGACTTCCTGCTTTTCGCGCAATTCCATCGACAGTTTCAATCGAATAAACCTGTTCGCTTGCAAAACAATTAACGGCTTTCTGCATTTCTTCCGGCGACGGTCCGTTGTGCAAAAACTCGATCACCGTTTTTTTCATTTCAAGAATAGCTGCCGTTAGATTTTTTGGATCCATAGAAACAAAAATAGTGAAAAGTCCTTCGTCCTGCGGGGTAAAATTAGAAGCGCCCACTGAAGTTGCTATAGCCTTTTCAATTCTAAGGGCTTTCACTAAGCGTGAACTGTCGCCTTGTCCGATAATAAAAGCCAACACATCTAGAGCGGCAGTGTCTTTGTGTTTAATGGTTGGACCCCGCCACGAAAAGTACATTTGTGTCTCTTTGAAGTCGGACTTTTCTAATTCAATTCTAGGTTTTGTTTGAACAAGCTCTTTGGGTCGTTTTACTTTACGAACTGGCGTTGAATTGAAATCAGTGAAGTATTGCTGGACCTTTTTCTTCATTTCGCTGGAAGCAAAGTCACCGCTAATCACCAGAAACATATTTTTTGAAGAATATCGATCAGCGAAATATTTTTTAATGGTTTTTGGATTCACTTGGCGGATAATTTTTTCGTAACCAATCACAGGCCGACCATAAGGGTGTTTATCAAAGGCTGTCGAAAAAAGCAGTTGGCTGGCACGCCGTGAAGGGCTGTCTTGACCGCGTTTAATTTCTTCGATCACAACTTCGCGCTCGTTATCAATTTCGGTTCCATCAAACAAGGGGTGACCCATCATTTCGCTGATCACTTCAAGACCCTGATCAACAAATTCTTTAGAAATTGTCACATAAAAAACAGTTTGATCAAAAGAGGTGTACGCGTTTAATTCGCCTCCAGAGCCTTCGACGGTGGAGGCTATTTCGCCGACGCCAAATTTACGGGTGCCTTTAAAAACCAAGTGTTCAATAAAGTGCGAAATTCCTTCTTCGCCCTTTCTTTCATCAGCGCTGCCTGTTCTCACCCACATTTGAACTGAAACCACGGGGGATTTGTGGCTTTCCAGAAGAAGGACCTTAAGACCATTTTTAAGTTGATATTTTTTCGCCATGCTCTAGAAATCTCCACATGTTAAGTCAAAAGTCTTTTGGGATTTATATTCATATCCCTTATTGTATTCAGCGCTGCCTTTATTGTGATTTTGCCACTTACGTGCAATCGCAAATCTTTCCTCCTCAAGAGTACATCCAATTGCTTGTAGAAGAAATGAGGCAAAAGTCGAATTACTTTACGGCGCAGGACGTAGACACAATTTACTTTGGGGGTGGCACTCCAAGTCTGGTCGCCCCAGAATTGATTGCAAAAGTTCTTGCTGAGCTTGCCGCCCTGGGCTTCAAACCCAAAAATACAGCTGAAATTACGATTGAGATCAATCCTGCGACCATCACGCCCGAAAAAATGAAGACTTACCGTGAAATTGGCATTAATCGTTACAGTGTCGGGGCACAAACATTCAATGATCAGTTTCTTAAAAAACTGGGCCGTGAGCACAATGCTCAGCAAACCCGAGAGACTTTAGCTTTATTAAGGGCTGAAACCTCTAGTTTTAATTTTGATATTTTATTTGCGCTCCCCAACCAAAGTCTGGAAGACCTTAAGGCTGATTTGTCAGAAGCCATTGGGCAAGGGGCCCAGCATATAAGCCCTTACTGTTTAACAATTCCAAAGGGTCATATTTTATCTGCCGGTCGGGCTCCTGATGAAGAGCAAGTCGAGATGTTTTCTTTGATTCGCGATACTTTGATGGCAAAAGGTTTTCATCGCTATGAAATTTCGAATTACTCTTTGCCCGGATCTGAATCGCGACACAATTTACTTTATTGGACCGACCAAGAATACTGGAGCCTAGGACTCAGTGCGCACTCTTACTCAAAAGATACCACCTGGGGCACCCGCTTTTGGAATGTCAGCTCGATCAATGATTATAAAAAACAAATATTGGAAAATAAATCTGTTGTTTTTAAAAGTTTAGATGGAAGTTTGCCTCAGGCTCAATTTGAACGGCTTGAAATGCATCAAAGTCTGACGGATTTTTTGCACACCTCGTTAAGATTGGCACAGGGCTTATCCTTTGAAAAGTGGCGCAATAAATTTCCTGAAAAAATCTGGGACAAGGTCTTACCTCGACTTGAAAAGTTAGAAAAAAGCCAGATGCTGAAGCTGGTTGGCGACGCTTGGTGCCTGACCGAAAGCGGGCTTGTCATGAGCAACCTTGTTTTTGAGGAAATGACCTTTTTAAAGCAAGACTTTAAAGCCTAATTCTAACCCTGGTTGCATTGACAATCGGCAGCCAATACACAATGTTATCCGGAGTCCGATAGGAGCCCAAATGGCAGAAGAAAACCAAAGTACCAATGGTGCTGAAAAGGCCGCGTCAGAGGCGTCTTTTGATGTTTCTGAGGAAATTAAAAAACTTCAAGAACAAGCTGAAAAGTATAAGAATGAAGGCCTTTATTTAAGAGCCGAATTCGATAACTATCGTCGAAATATGATCAAAGAGCGTTCGGACTTGTTAAAGTTTGGCAGTGAGCGTTTGGTCAAAGACCTTTTGTCCGTACTAGATAATTTTGAGCGCGCTTTGGAAGCTAAAATTAGTGCTGATAATATGGCTGCTTTTAAGCAGGGCATCGAATTGACGGCGGCCGATTTAAAAAACCTTTTACAAAAACATGGTGTCGCGGAAATGGCGACCTTGGGTGAAAATTTTGATCCGGCTTTGCATGAAGCCTTAAGCAGTGAGCCCACAGATAAAATGGCGGCAGGAAAAGTCTTTCGTGTTTTTCAAAAAGCTTATAAATTGCATGATAAACTAATTCGGCCTGCGCAAGTCCTGGTTGCGAAAAAAATCGATGAATAGGAGCTCTTGTGGGTAAAAAAGATTTTTACTCGGTGCTTGGTGTTCAGCGCGGAGCAACTCCGGAAGAAATCAAAAAATCATACCGTAAGCTAGCGATGCAATTTCATCCTGACAAAAATCAAGGTGATAAAAAATCAGAAGAAAAATTCAAAGAAATTTCCGAAGCTTATGATATCCTTAGCGATACCCAAAAGCGTGAGGCCTATGATCAGTTTGGGCACGCGGGCTCACAGCAGGGCTATGGCGGAGGGGGGAATCCGTTTTCAGGCGCTGGTGGGCCTTTCGGTGGTGCCGGCGGCTTCCGCAGTGGTGGCGGAAATTCTGGCGGCGGACCGGATCCATTTCAAGATATTTTTGGGGATGTTTTTGGAGATATTTTTAGTGGCCGCGGTGGACCTGCCGGAGCCGGCGCTAGAAGGCGCCCTTCCCGAGGCGCCGACCTTCGTTACAGCCTTGGCGTCACTTTGGAAGAAGCGGCTTTGGGGGCGGAAAAAACAATCAGTTTTATGCGGCAAAATGCCAGCCGCGAAGAAGCCCGCAAATTAAATGTTAATGTTCCAGCTGGCGTCAAAGATGGTCAGCGTTTAAAGCTGACGGGTGAAGGTGATTTGGCTCCCGGCGGAGGCTCGCCCGGAGATTTGTTCGTGATTATAAATCTGGAAGAGCATCCTCTTTTTAAGCGCGAAGAGAATGATCTTGTGATTGATGTCCCTGTTTCTTACACCGATGCAATTTTAGGCGCTCATGTTGACGTGCCGACGTTAACGGGCAAGGCGCAAATCAAAATTCCAGCCGGCACTCACTCGGGACAAGTTCTTCGCCTGAAGGGAAAAGGTTTTCCTAAATTGGGTGGTTTTGGCCACGGCGATATGTTGGTTAGAATGTTAGTTGATACGCCTTCGACCGTTTCAAGTAAGCAAAAAGAGTTAATTGAAGAGCTGGCTAAATCCCAAGAAGATACGCCTTTAGTGAAAGCGTTCAAAGAAAAGCTCCAACAAATGAATAGGCCAAAGAAATGAAACTCTTTTTAATTTCCAGCTTAATTTTATTAACTGCGTGTTCAACACCAATCACAAGATCACAAGCGCCCCATAACCAGAAAACGGGAACCGTTTTAATTCCCACCAAAGGGAAGTTTGGCAAGAGCTTAAGTCCTTCACAACAAGTGCCCTCGGCGCCCGTTGCAGAAGTGAATTCAACGGGCGCCCAGGCTTTAGCCTTAGAAAAGGAGGGCCGCTTTTTACCCGCTCTTAAAGAGTTTGTCTCGCTGTCGGTCAATAGCCCAGCTAAGCAGAATCAAGAATTCTATCGCTTGAAAGCTTTAGAAATGACCGAAAATAAATTATCCGATGATGAACTTGATAAAGTATCAGGGGATTCAGACTTTGGTTTTGTCCGAGGACATGCGTTGTTTAAATTAGGGCAACTGAGTTTACAAAAACATGACACCCCATCGGCGCGCAGATATTTTTCTAGCGTGATCAGCTTTCTACCAGAAAGCGATATTGCCGCTAGATCTAAAGAATATGTGGCGCAAATTGATAGCGTGAGATTTGTCGAGCCTAAGACCATTGGAGTGATTCTTCCCTTAAGTGGAAAAAATGGTCCGATCGGTCAAAAAGCGTTACGGGCCGTGGAAATGGGTTTGGGACTTGATGCACAGGACTCGCGATTTAAATTAGCCGTGATGGACTCTGAAGGAAATCCGGATACGGCCCGCCGATCTGTAGAGCGCTTGGTCCAAGAAGATAAGGCTATTGCTATTATTGGAAGTTTGCTGAGCAAGACCGCTTCTGCCGAAGTGAGCAAAGCCGATGAACTGGGCATCCCTAGTCTTGTTCTTTCGCAAAAATCCGGCGTCACCGATGTGGGGCCAACAATTTTTAGAAATGCTTTGACCAGTGAAATGCAAGTTCATCATCTGGTCCATGTCGCCATGGATGAACTGGGTATGCGTCGCTTTGCGATTTTATTTCCGAATGATCCTTATGGTGTGGAATATGCAAATATTTTTTGGGATGAAGTTCTAGCCCGAGGCGGATCCATTGCTGCTGTTCAAAATTATAATCCTAAAGACACCGACTTTAGGGGCCCTGTTCAACGCTTGGTCGGTACCTATTATATAGAGGGTCGCATCGAAGAATATAAAGCCCTGACCAAAGATAAAAATAAAAACCAAACCAGAAAATTGCAGCGACAAGAAAAAGACACCGATGATGTTTTGCCACCCATCACAGATTTTGATGCCGTTTTTATTCCCGATAGCGCAAAAACTTTAGGCCAGTTAGCTGCTTTTTTAAGTTATGGTGGTGTTCGCAATATTAAACTTTTGGGGACAAACCTGTGGAATAGTCCTGGTCTTTCAAAACGCGCCGGAAATTTTTCTTCTAATTTATTATTTGTCGATGGTCTTTTTAATCAGTCGCATAATTATCAAAGCTCTCGATTTGTTCAGAGCTATAAAAAGATTTTTAATGAGGATCCTAGTTTGATCGAAATTCAAGCCTATGACTCGGCGTTGATTTTGCGACAATTGATTTTGGGCGGGGCTTCAACACGGGATGAGTTATCTAGAAAGCTCAGTGAGATGAGGCAATTTCCTGGCTCCTTAGGACCTTTAGATATGTCGAAGTCGCGCGAAATTTTAAGGCCTGTGCTGTCGCTCACCGTCGCACGCGATGGCCAGATTGTTCCCGCCGCGCGAGCTAGCAACCCCTAAGAAAAACTTATATCCACAATAAATTCTTTTAAAAGATCTTTATTTAACCCCCTTTGGGTCTAGCCGCCTCTTATGGCTAACAGCGCCACGGCGCCCAAACCCACGACAGGAGCGGTTATGAAGGCTTTTATGTTAGATCCCCAGACAGTGCAGGAGTGCCGACGAAAACTGCTGTTAAAAAGAGCTGAGGTTCATAATCGTTTTCAAAGTGCCCGTCTTCAGTTCATTGAATCAGATCGCAGGGCTTCGGGGGATGAAATTGATCAAACAGTTCAACAGCTGGAAGAACATACTTTTCTTGTCAATCAAGATCGACTGCGGGCTCAATTATTAGAAATTGAAATGGCCCTCTCAAGAATCGAAAATGGTTTGTATGGCATTTGTGAAGAAACGCAAGAACCGATTGAAACTGAGCGGCTGTTAGCTTTGCCATGGACCACTCTTTCCCTTGAAGGCGCTGAAATTCGCGAGGCTATGACAAAAAAATATGCGCGTTAATTTTCATGCGCATTGTGGATAACTCAAACACTGCGCTCCATTTTCTTGCCCATAATCTATGCATATGAATTTTTTTGGTGACACTTCCCCTCGCTCCAAACAAATATGCCAGAGTTTCGTTTTCGGTTCACTTCAGAGGGGGAATTATGAAGGCCACCGAATTTCCGGTCACAGAAATTATTGCTATCAAAAACTCTTTGATTGTTCAGAAGAGTACTATTTTGAACAAGACCAATGAGTTTATTCATCAACAGCAAGAGCACGAAGTTCTTTCTGACGAAGGCGACGCTGCTTCTAAAGACGTTTGTGATAGCATCACGATTCGTCTTCATGAGCGCGATCGAAGTGCTTTGTACGCGATTGAACGAGCCCTTGGTAAGATCTCTGCTGGGACCTACGGCCAGTGCGAGTCTTGCGGACAAGAGATCGGTGTGAAGCGTCTGCAAGCTCGCCCATTTACTGCTTTGTGCATCGACTGCATGGAAGAACAAGAAGATGGTCAAAAAAGTCTACAATAAATGAATTTCTCCATGGAGGGGATTTTCTGACATGGATGTCAGTCCTATGTTTTGTCACAATTGGACCGCTTTTTTTCAAAAAACCGGACTAACCCAGCCCTAATACTCTTAAAGCCCTTACTACCTCCAGCCGAAAATTATATTACCAGAGAATAGTATTTATGCCGCTAATACAGCGGAGGAGCAGTATGAGTTTCAATAATAAAGCCATCGAGATTCCGGAATCGTTGCCCATGCTACCCGTGAGAGACATCGTAGTATTTCCCTACATGGTCATTTCGTTGATCGTAGGAAGAGACGCATCGATCCGCTCCGTTGAAGAAGCCGCGGCTAAAAAACAAATGATTTTCCTAGCGTCGCAAAAAGACATCATGGAAGAAAATCCAACACCAGAAAGCATCTATACGATTGGCACCATCGTGCTTATAAAAAGATGTCGTACCCTTTCTGATGGTCGGGTTAAAATCATGATCGAGGGCATCGCCAAAGGTCGAGTGAAAAATTTTGTTCGCACGACGCCCAACTTTGAAGTCGCGGTTGAAAGAATTGAAGAGCCCGCGGTTCAGGGAAACTGGTCTGAAATTGAAGCTCAAATTCGAACAGCAAAAAGTCACTTGGAAAAAATCATTGCTCTGGGCCGCCCGATATCTCCGGATATCCTTCTATTAATAGATGATTTGGATAAGGATCCAGGCAAATTTGCTGACCTGATTGCCAGTCACTTACAAATTAAACTGAACGAAGCTCAAAAGGTCTTGGAAACTCATGATCCTAAAGAGCGTCTTAAATTAGTGAATGAAATTTTAGCGACAGAATTAGAAGTGATGATGCTTCAACAAAAAATTCATCGCCAATCTAATGATGATCGACAAAAATCCCAGCGTGAATATTTCTTGCGTGAGCAAATGAAGGCTATCAAAAGCGAACTGGGCGAAGGTGATTCTAAATCTGAAGAGATGGAAGAGCTTCGTGATAAAGTTAAAAATTCAGGAATGCCGGCGTCGGTTGAAACTGAAGCTTTGAAACAATTGGGACGTCTAGAAAGAATGCATCCAGACGCTTCTGAAGCAACAATGGTCCGGACTTATCTTGATTGGATGGTTGATCTTCCATGGAATAAAAGTTCAGTGGATACAATTGACTTAGTAAAATCAAAAGAGATTTTAGATGACGATCATTATGAACTTTCTAAAGCCAAAGATCGTATTTTAGAATTCTTGGCCGTTAGAAAATTAAAATCATCTATCAAAGGTCCCATTCTTTGTTTCGCTGGCCCTCCTGGGGTTGGAAAAACATCACTAGGAAAATCAATTGCAAGGTCGATGGGTCGCGAATATTTCCGAGTGGCTTTGGGCGGAGTGAAAGATGAGGCGGAAATTCGTGGTCATCGTCGGACTTATGTCGGCGCGATGCCAGGAAAAGTGATCTCAGCTTTAAGACAAGTTAAAACAAACAATCCAGTGATTGTCTTAGATGAAATTGATAAATTAGGAAGCGATTTCCGTGGTGACCCGTCAGCGGCCATGCTGGAAGTTCTAGATCCAGAACAAAATGCCACTTTCCGAGATAATTATTTGAATGTGGATTTTGATTTATCAAACGCTCTTTTTATTGCAACAGCCAACGTCGTGGAAAATATTCCACCGGCCTTAAGAGATCGTATGGAAATCATCAATATTCCTGGTTACACAGAAAATGATAAATTATTGATTGCAAAAAAGCATCTTGTCCAAAGACAGATGGAAAATAATGGAATCACATCTGAAAATATCAACTTTACAGATGATGGATTGAAGTTTGTCATTGCTGGCTACACTCGGGAAGCAGGCCTTCGTAACCTTGAGCGAGAGATTGGCTCTGTTTGCCGAAAAGTTGCTAAGATGTTGGTCATGAACGAACGAAGTTTTGTGCAAATTAATCCACAATCTGTTGTTGAGCTTTTAGGTCCACCAAGATTTTTACGTGAAGACAGAATGGACGAATCACGCGTTGGGGTTGTTCAGGGTTTAGCTTGGACACAGGCCGGCGGTGAAGTTCTTTTGGTCGAAGCTTTAAAAATGCGCGGCAAGGGCGGTTTAGTTCTGACCGGCCAACTAGGCGATGTTATGAAAGAGTCCGCTCACGCAGCGATGTCTTACGCGAAAGCTCATATGTTAGAGCTTGGAATTCCCGAAGACTTTTTTGAAAAAAATGATGTTCATATCCATTTGCCAGCGGGTGCTATTCCAAAAGATGGACCTTCTGCAGGAATCACTCTAGCAACGGCTTTAGTTAGCTTAATGACAGACGTTCCAGTTCGTCATGATCTAGCGATGACCGGTGAAGTAACTCTGCAAGGGCGAGTCCTGCCTGTCGGTGGAATTCGTGAGAAGTGTTTAGCGGCTTTAAATCTTGGCATCACAGATTTAGTGATTCCAAAAGCCAATGAAAAAGATTTGGCGGATATCCCTAAACAGTTCAAAGATAAGTTGAACTTTATTCCGGTGGATACCTTGGATCAAGTTTTCGCAGTCGTCTTTGATCGGTCTGAAAAAGAGAAAAAGACCGCCCGCAAAGAGCCTAAGAAAAATAAGTCGGCGTCTGCCGCTTAAGTCAAAAATATATTCTATGATTAAAACCCCGATTAAAAACAGGGGTTTTTTATTTGAGGGGCAGATCTAAATATTTGATAATAAAAGCCAGCGCTTCTGCTTCTTCCTTAAAATAATCGAATCTCCCTGAAGCTCCAAAATGCCCGGCGGCCATTTTTATTTTTAAAAGAATGGTCTCATTTCCGACTTTAAGTTCTCGTAATTTGGCTGTCCACTTTGTTGGTTCCCAAAAAGTCACCCTAAAATCATGCAGACCACCGGTGATTAGCATATTTGGATAACGCTGGGCTTTAATGTTGTCGTAAGGGGAATAGCTCTTCATATATTCATAGAACTTTTTATCGTGCGGGTCGCCCCACTCTTTATATTCCAACTTCGTCAGCGGTAAAGAATCATCAAACATCGTGTTGATCACATCAACAAATGGCACATGGGCGACACAAACTTGAAATAAATCAGGTCGCATATTGGTCACCGCACCCATCAACATGCCGCCAGCGCTGCCACCCATAATCGCCAGTTTTTTTGACGACGTCCATTTATTTTGAACCAGCCAATCGGCGGCAGAAATAAAATCATGAAATGTGTTTTTCTTATTTAAAAACTTCCCATCTTCATACCAGGCACGGCCCAAATCCTGACCGCCGCGAATATGAGCGATGGCGTAGGCAAAACCCCGATTTAAAAGAGGCAAGCTTCGCCGAATAAAACTGGGCTGAATAATAGCGCCGTAGGATCCATATCCATAAAGTATTAGTGGCTGCTTGCCATTTTTCTTAAAGCCTTTTTTATAGAAAATTGTGACTGGTATTTTTTTCCCATCGTGGGCAGGAATCAATAATCGTTCGCATTTATAATTTGAACTTTTAAATTTACTCACTTTTTGGATTTTAACGACACTCCTGCGCCCCGTTAGCATATCATAATCAATGATGGTCTCAGGCGAAACGGGAGACTCAATCAGCATGCGCAATTTTCTGCATTTAAACTCTTCATTGCCAACAAAACTGAGCGAAAAGGCCTTTTCTTTGAACTTAATGTCTGAATATTTTTCATTTTGAAAATTATAAATTTTAACAAGCGGTAAAGCGTTTTTAAAGTAAGCTAGTACCAGAAAATCTTCAAATAACATGCAGCCTCGGAAAAGGCTGTCTTTGTCTTCTGGTATTAATTCGATCCAATTCTTCTTTTGAAACCGATCCATAGGCGCTATCATCAATTTAAAATTAGTCACATTTTCATTACTTCGAATGTAAAAATACCCTTGGCGCGTATTAATGCTGTATTCGTGCCCCTCCTGGCGTGGCAAGAAACAGTCAAATTTAGTTTTCGCCTCATTGGCAGAGCCAAACCAGATTTCACTGGTCACCACGCCCGAAGATTCAATTAAAATCCATTGAAGATCAGCCGTTTTTCCAACTCCAACAAAGTGCTTTTGATCTTTTTCTTCAAAAACCAAGGTTCCTTTATCATCAATTTTTATATTGAACCTAAGGGCCTTGTCAGGCCGATGATTTTCATCCAACTGGGAATAGTAAAGAGTTTCATTATCATTCGCCCAAACAATATTATCTGAAACATCTTTGATCGATTTTTTTAATATTTTTCCAGAATTAAGATCTTTAAAGTGAACAGTGTATTTTTCGTTCCCACTAAAATCAACAGCGTAGGCTAGCCACTGATGATCTGGGCTGACCTCAAAGGCTCCCAAAGAAAAGTATTTTTTTCCTTTTGCAAGCTGATTACAATCCAAAAGCAGCTGGGACCGACCGCCCTTTTTGGGCTTTCGATAATAGGCTTTGTATTGCTGACCCTTTTTAACTTGGCTGAAATACAGCCAATCATCAACTGGTGTCGCCGCTGAGGTTTCATTTTCGTTGATCGAACTTTTTAATTCTTTGAAAAGTTTCTCTTTAAAATCTTTTAACGGAGACAGGGTGGCCTCGGAATATTTATTTTCTGCATTAATATATTTTTTCGTATCTGGATCCTTCAAATCCCGTAACCAAAAGTAAGAGTCTGTTCTTGAATCTTGGTGATGCGTGAAGGTTGTGGGCTTTTTGGGCGCCCTTGGAATAGGAATATTTTTTCTCTGAGCCATTGAAAAATTCTCCGTTATTTTATTCTTTAAGGGACTGAAAAAACGTTAGGCAGTCTGGATCCTTTGAGTTTCTTGTATAGTAAAGCGATTTATCAAAACGTCGCTGAGTGCACTTTTTAATTGGGGGCCCAATTAAAGCTGTGACACGGTCACCAATATCTTTTTTAATTTCTTTAATACATTCGCCTTCGTATTTTTCCCACATATTCTGACAGACAAGTTTTGGAAGACTGTAGCATTTTTTTTCTTTGGTCTGAGACCCACACACTTCAAAGGATTGCTCTTGGTCTAACGAGGGTTGCACAACTAAACTGGCGAGGTAAATTAATACGATGACCGACGAAACGATGGTCACTCCTAGATCAATTGAAAGGGAAAAACCATTCCTAAAAAAGGGTCTTTTAAAAAATGTGAAGGCACCCAGGACGATCACCATGGAAATAAAATAGAGGCTTCCTGGTGCCGCTAAATATTCATTCGCCAAAAAAGCAAAGCTTAAACCCGCGGTCAGCCATAAAATTAAAGTAAGGATTTGATTAAAAAATCTTTCCATCATTTGACTATACGCCAAAATGCGACCGTTGTTACCAACATTTTATTTTTGAAGAATGGCCCGTAAGGAATTTGTAAGAGGGACGTAATCAGGGTCTTGTGGGGAAGCAATGACAAGATATTTTTCCCATGCGGCTTTGACTTTAAGGACGGCGGCGGGGTCATTGCCTATCAACTGTGACCAGATAAAACCCTGCAGTTTAAGTTGTCCCGGTGTGGGAGATTCTTCATCGTGCATCAAATCATCGATAATTTTTGCTGCTTGAATCAAAAGGCTTATATTTTTAGGAGTTTGCCGCAAGGAAATTTGCATTAAAAGCTCACCTCGTCTGGCCTGAGAGTCCTCATATCGCTGTTTAAAGAAGTATTCCCAACTTGTCTTTGGCAAATGCTGAAGCTCTTTGAAGTCGAAATCCTGCCAAATTTGTGCTGTCGCTTGAACATATTCATTGTCATTAGGGGCAGGGTTTTTTAGAACCACCCGATCAATAAAGCCAATTGGCCAGAGCTGGTATTTAGCAAGCCATTCTGTTTCTTCCTTTCTTCCGACGGCAGAAACATAAATCGGAGAATGGGGCAAATTAGCATCTAAGAAAGCTTCAAATTTATAGCCTCCTTCACGGGTTTTATAAAATTGAGCGTAACCTGGCGGCGGCAGAACGACTGTTGGAAAATTTTTAATCACGCTTTTTGTTGCCCAGGGATAGCCGCCAATCAGGGAACGGCTTATAATTTTGACATCGGGTCGCAAGGCCTCGCAGGTTTGTAAATATCTAGTCATTCCAAAATCAGCGTCTCCCAGGGGCATAAAAATGGCTGACGGAGAAAGATTATTTAGAATTTGTCGCCCCGCCCGATCCAGAATTCTATTTTGATGTTGATCCTGAGAATCATAATTCCAACCGATTTGAATCGCAATCAGTGCTATTGCAAGAATTGGCTTCAGTCGCAGGATAAAAATGTTCTTTCCGGTGTAAAGGTTAAAAAATCCAACAAAGGAAAGGCCCAGCCATAAACAAAGAAAAAAATGGGGCTGTTGCCAGAAGCGTTCCATAATACCCCTGTAAAGAGGTTCAGATAAATTAAGGTTTGATAACAAATGAAAGATTAAAAGGTACGTAGAAAAAATAGAAAAAGTTAATAAACAAAATGCTTTAGAAATATGATCAGGAGCTTTTCTTTTTTTAAAGATTAATAAAAATCCTCCAGCGATGATTAAAAAAGGACCAAAAATTAAAAGTTCTTTCGAAATTGTTTCAAAATAAATCTTAAAGGCTAACCAAAACTGACTTTCTTGATTCGAAATGGCCAATCGAAAGGTGCCATACTCTTGGCGAAGAATATGAGTTAGAAATCCGTCCCAGTTCCCCGTGTCCCCCCATGAAATGGGCAGTTCTTGGGATCCTGCCCAAAACAAATAAAGGTAGGGCAAAAGGCCCAGGCTTGCAGAAAATATCAAAGTGATCAGTTTTTTAAAAAATTTATTTTCATTTCGTAAACACCACAACATCCAGCCAAGGATCGGTGCCGCAACAAAAAAGAATGTATGATGATTTGTTAAAGCTACGCCCGAAATAAAAAACGCCAGAACGGCTGTTGGCCAGCGTCTACCTTCAGAAAAAAAAGTCCAAGCAATATTTAAAAGAACGGCAATGAAGAAATTATTTAACGGGAAAACTTCGGCAGTCACCGCGTAGGACCAAATCAACGGGGAAAATGCATAAAGCCCACAAGCAAGGGCCGCAGCCCATACATCTTTCGACATCCGCCAAGTCAGTCGAAATAAAAGACCGGCTGCGATCGCATCAAGAATAGCAGAAAGTAAATTCACCCTCCACGCGATACTTCCAACGGGAAGCCAAGTTATTACATGTCCAAGCAGCGTATATAATGGATAACCTGGTGGATGAGCAACACCCAGCCCATAAGCCGTGATGATCAACTCACCGCTATCGCCTCCGGCAACGCCTGGATAAAGGGTCCGTCCATAAATTAATAAAATGAACGCTGTTGAAAGGATCCACCATAAATTTCGAGGTAAAGTTCTGCTCACGGTGCGGGAGGTTTAATAAGACGGTGTACGGTGCGGCTGTAATCTTTGATTTTCGCCTTCAAGAACGCGCACTAAAGTTTTTAAATCGCTGACTTCTTCTTTAAGGTGCAACAATTGCTCTTCTTTTTCTTGAAGAACCAGAGTGTACGCTTTTTTTAATTCATTCAGTAATTTATTAGCCGCCGTTAAAATCGGCTCATCGGGGGACTCTTGCAGTTGCGATGTAAAAATCGAATTTCCTTTTTTTAAAAGAGCCGCTGCGACTTCTTTTTTTAAAGAGGATTCGATCATTGGCAAAGGGGCTTCCATTTGGGCACCCATCAAAGAGGCGTCGCTTTTTAGGGAGGGGCGATGTTCTCGAGGATGGGTGCCCATCGGCGAATCTATTAAAAAATATTTGCCGTCTAGGAAGCGGTACTTGATATCTTCGGCCTTAATCCGCCGACGAAGAGTGGATACACTGACTCTGTGTTTACTTGAGTAATCATTGAGTGGTATCCAACTTTCCGTATTCATCAGTTCTCCATCAAGTAGCCAATTTTCAGGTAGAGAGGGTCGGTGGTGGTAACCCCCTCCTGCCTGCCTAATCACTCTATCAAAGGAGTGAGGCTTGTCAAAAAATTATGACTAATCAATCAAATGATCTTGCAAATCTAAACCGAAGTCTGGCTATTCAGGCTTGAAAGCCTTATCCAGCACGACCTTGGGCCTGAATAATCTCTCTTCCCAGGCTGACTATCCCGTGGAATAATTCCGTGGATATGCGTATTCGAGATAAAAAGAAGTTAGGACTGGTTTTAAGTGGAGGAGGCATCAAAGCCGCCGCTTTTCATATTGGAGTGTGCCTAGCCTTAAAGGAAAAGGGCTTTAGATTCGCTGGAGGCTCAAAAGAGCTTGTGCGTCAAAAGTTTCCTAAGAGCACCCCGCTGACTTTTGAAGTTTATGTTGGCTCTAGCGCTGGAGCTTTCATTAGCAGCATCTTAGCTTCGGGTTATGATATTGAATCTTTGATCAATGCCTTTCAAATCGGAATCGGTGAACGGCCCCGCTACAAAAAGGATGATCTTAATTTTTTAAAGCCAATTGGTTACCGCGATGTTTTTTCCATCAACTCAGTCAATGGCTCAAGACTTCTTCGATTTTTGCCAGAAGCCTTACTAAAAAAATCATTGGTCCGAGGCGGCCTTGAGGCTTTCCTAAAAAATGGGTTTAAAGTCAGTGGCCTCTTTACCACCAAAGGCATGGAAAAATACCTTCGCCAAGAAGCTTTGGTTGAAAATGATTTTTCACGCTTAGGTGTGGAACTTTATATTGTAGCGACTCAGCTGAATCATTCTCGCAAGGCTATCTTCGGGAATTATCCGGAGAGTTATAAAACGGCCACAACGAAATATATTAACTATGCAACGATCAGCCAGGCGGTGGCTTGCTCGACGTCGCTGCCTCCGGTCTTTGCTCCGTATCCAGTCCAACGAGAAGACGGTAAAGAAATCTATTATACAGACGGGGAAATCCGAGAAACTTTAAGTGCTCATATTGCTGCCGATCAAGGCTGTGATTTAGTGATCTCTTCTTATTCTATGCAGCCCTACCACTATACCCCTGAAATGGGCAGTCTGCACAATTACGGAATTCCCGTGATCATCAATCAGGCGCTGTATCAAGTCCTTGAACAAAAACTTTCTAAAAGCATTGAACAGCAAGCCCAATTAAAAACGATTTACAAAGCAATCGATCGATATTTTTTAGAGCACAAGCTGCCTCCTGAACATCGCGACAAGATCTTGGAATTAATTCGTAACCAATTAAACTTTAGACCTGATGTTGATTATATCTTTATTAATCCCCGGCCACAAAATTATGAAATGTTTTTCGTCGATCATTTTAGTCTTAACCCAAAAATCTTAGAGCGAATCGTAAGAATCGGATTTAAATCGGCTCTGGGCGTTTTAAGGCGATACGATATTTAGCTTCTTAGAACTTCAAAAAAACCCAAGAAACCTCTAAAGCTTTCCAAAATCCAGAGCATTGGCTGATCTTGCCTTTAAAAAATATTATCCATTGCTTGAGTTTACTGCAATACCGTAATATAGTAAAAAACAAACCGGGGAATGGCGGGATGATTAAAAGCTTTGGCAATAAGGTAGCTTCAGACCTCTACCATAAAGGTCACAATAGGGCGGTTCCGAGGCAGCACTGGAAGCGCGCTATTTATTTACTTGAGATCATGGAGGCTGTTGAAAGTTTTGAGGAATTAAAAAGCAAGGGGTTCCCACCGAGCATACGCCTACATCCTCTTTCGGGACCTCGGAAAGGCGAGTGGGCGGTTGATATTCATAAAACATCAGGATGGAGAATTACTTTCCGATTTGAACAAAATGAATTTATCGCTGTTAAGGTTGAAGATTATCATTAGGAGGAAATTATGGAAAAATACCCTAAAAAAAGACCTATAAGAAAACCATCCCATCCTGGCGAGATCCTAAAAAATCTTTGGCTTGATGAGCTTGGCTACAGCCAATCCCACTTTGCAGACCTGCTTGTGGCAGCATCAAATGACTTATCAAAAAAATCCACTATGCAAACCAAACTCAATGAAGTCATCAGTGGTAAGAGGGCCCTCAGCGCAGAGTTTGCCGTTCTTATTAGTAAAGTACTTAAGAGCAGTCCCAAAATGTGGATGAACTTGCAGGTACAACTTGATATTTGGGAAGCTGAAGAAAAAGTCGCCTGATGTAGTTTTTCCAACTGCCCCACTTAAGTGTGCGTAGCGCAGACTAACGCCTCAAGGTTACTTTGTTATTTTAGGTGTTTAAATGATTCGTTGTTACCAAACGAATTCC
>JAYWEQ010000167.1:0-4028 GCA_043779185.1 Pseudobdellovibrionaceae bacterium | reverse complement strand
ATGATTCGTTTGGCCGCAAGGAGATGATAAGCCTCTAGAAAAACTGAACTTATTCGACGCGCGAGTTAAAGCAAGCACACTTAAGTGGGGCAGTTTCTAAAATACGCTCACTTGTGATCTCAGCAATCAAATAAATTTTTAAGCCAGCATTTCAATAATTGGTGAGTAATATCTTGAACCTAATGTTGCGCTGGTTTTACCGTAATAACCAAATCCTTGATTCGCGACGGATGAGTTCTTACTATATTCTGAAGCTGGAACTCCCATCAACTCAAGTAAAGTCATGATAAATGTATTGTTGGGCAAGGCATCGCCAGTCGTTGGCATAGAGTAATAGCGCCCGGCCCGCAATTTTCCAGCCATTGAACCGAAGATCATATGTTGTACATCGGTATCGTGGTGGCTGCCGCTCGAATCGACCGGCTGCACACCAAGTTGGGACAGTGAAGTCGTGATCATATTATCGAGGTAAGTTCGACCAGAATTACCTTCCTGCACATTTAGCGGAGTTAAGAATCTGTCGGCTATTAAGTCATAACCAAACTTATGAAGTGATGAGTAGGCATTGTTCTGGGCCGCGAGTCCTAAGGTCCCGTGGATAACACCGTGAAACCCTGGACCACCGGTATAATTTGGCAGCCAGCTGGGATCTTGAGCTTCAAATGTCAATGAGCCGAACTGTGTCAGTCCGCACTTGAAAGCTGTCACCATAAGATCAACATACAAATTATTTATTTGCTGTGCCGTTGCTCCAGCAAATCCCTGACTTGAAGGCTTCGTGCAGCTGACCGCCGGATTCGGAACGATGACAGATAGGCCTTTTTGCAAGTCTGTCAAAAAGGCAAGATGCTGGTCTAGGCGAACACGATCTTCACTAGATATTTTACGATTTGATTTATAACTTTGAAATGCTGGAAATACTCGATTCAAAATATTTGTTTTTCTAACAAGCGTAAGATCTGCGGCCGGTACGGTTTGATTTGTTAGGCTACCAAAGACGGCATTGAACATTTGTAGGATATCTCCATATCCATAAGCCCCAGGATTTACAGAAAGAGTCCCAGTTCTTTGCACATAGGTCCAACAGCCACCAAGATCAATTCGAACAACCTTTGTAATATTGGGGGCCGCATTCGGATAAACTGTCGGAGATGTTTCAACTAAAAAATCGAATGTTGAACGGTGATTTAAATCGTTAGAACTATTTCCACACTCAAGTGTCGAGTGTCCACCAAGGGCTCTTGTGACATGCCCATTGCCTGCACTCAAGTGATTTTCAAAACCACGAGCTAATGTGATCTGATTTTGAGACAGTAAAGAACTGTACAGGGGATTTGTCATCAGCGAGCTGATCACTGTCGATGATGATGTTCCCAATGAGCTTAATAGTTTTTCACGGATCCCTATCGAGCCTACGGGCGTCGCCGCGATGGAAGGATCTGGCCAGAACTGGGCTTCGTTATGGTGATCAAAAATGAAATTCATCATTCTACGTGGTGGGACAGCCGTTTGCGCCATTGCGTATTGCGGAATCAAGCTTGGCAAAAGTGGCAATGCCAGTAAAGCCTGTCCCGATCCAACTAAAAACTGTCTGCGTGACTTCGGTGAGTAAATGATACTCATAAATTCTCCTTTAAATTTTTTTAATACTTCCAAGTTCGAAAAGCTTTCGACGACACATATGCCGTAATTGCATCGTAAACAGTCCCTTGATTTCCATTCACCCCGTACAGCACATTTAAAGCTTCGTTCATATGGCAAGAATCTAGCGTGGAAGCTGGCTGACGACTGTCAAAAGATTTTAAATGTTTAGCAAAGCACATCAAAGCCATATCGCTTGAAGCCAGTCCGGCAGACACATCTGTTACATCCATGACATTTGTCGTCGAGCCTATCGTATTTAATTTTATAGATGTTGTTGTGTTGACGGGAACTGATCCTAAAATTTGGCCTGTGGCCGTATTAAAAATACTTTCGACCGAACGCTTCCTGCCCAGTGAATCGAAACCCTCCAAAGCAAAACCATAAGGGTTCATCCGACTGTGACAAGCAGTACACGATGTGTTCGGCTGTTGAGTCAAATTCTCATAACGACTTCGCGTCGATGCCAGTTGGTTTAAATTTTGTACTTCACTAACCATTGTTGGTACATTCGGTGGTGGATCGCTGATCGTATCACAAAGAACTCGCTCCAAGACATATCGGCCACGTTTAACCGGTGAAGTGTAGAAACCTGATTTCTTTGTTAAAAAAGCGGCTCTAGTTAAAAATCCAGGACGATCCGCAGTCAAAGTTGTGCTTACACCGGCGTTGGCGGCAACACCATAAATTTGGCCTAGAGCCGAATTCAAGACCATTGAATTTTTTGAAGTCATTAAATCTTGAAAGCGAGATTTTTTTGAAACAACCTCATCAACGAAAAAGTAATCCATTTCTTGAATCATCGCTTCTTTTAAATTCTGCGTTGAAAATCCATTTAAAAAGTTCGCACTATATTGTAGATCACTGTTAACATCATATCCGTAAGACTCTCTGAAAAGTCGCTGTAAATTTGCTTTTCCAGCCGTTGATGTCATCATACGATTAACTTCAGTTTGGAATACGGCCAGATTTTCAAGCCCACCGGAGGAAGCTAAAGTTCGAAGCGCCACTGTCGCAGGAGCCCCCGTCAAAAAGTAAGAAAGTTTATTGGCATATTCAATGCCTGAAATATTGACCGCTGTTGGCAGTGTTGGATCATCGGTGCCCATATTGTAAGCTTTGTAAATAAAATCAGGATAAGATGCGATCGTAGCAAATGTTTCAACAAGCAGTTCAGACTTTGCAAGCGAAGCGTCCCAAATGGAACTTGCGAGTAAGTTTGACTCAGCTGTCGACAAGGATCTTCTGAAGGCACGACCCGCAAGCTCCCGCACTAATGACTGATGACAGGCCTGTGAGATCGTTGTACTGCCAAGACAATTTGCAGTATTCGGGTAGTTTAGCAGACCTGCGCTTGCTGATGACATTAAAACAGCCGCTCTATAAGTGACATTAAATAGACCAGAAACTATTGTTGATGAAATTAAAAAAGAATTTTCTTCAAATGCGAACTGCGATAAGCCAATGTCGTTTGGGAGAGCATTCATCAAATTTTTGAATTCGGGATCATTACTTAAAGCATTCGCAGGACTATCACTAAAGTCATTTAATAAGCTTGATAAAGTTATTGAAAATTCCCGGTTACTTAGTTTTAGGACTGAATTCGTTCGAATGACATCAGGATTACATGCAAATATCGCTTTCGTCCCATCTGTCGAAAGTGGTCCTCGACTATCAAGAAGAAGACTTGAGAGTTCTAACTTTGACGAAGGTAAAGCTTTAAATCCTTCACTGCAGTTTTGAAACGGAAGCATAATCCCAAAAAGAAACACTAACGTGGACAATAGTTTGACATTTTGTTTGATTACTAATGGCTTAAAACTCACCCAGTCCCCCTGTCCTTGACTCATTTATAGATTATTAAACATGCAGTTTCTGGTCCAGGCCAATACCTACCTCTATCGACCTCGTCGGCAAGAAACTTTACATGTAAACTATCTGGTCAGTCCTACCGCTCTTTCCATATAGAAAAAAAATTAAATGAAGTTCTGGATAGCTGCCAGAAGGAACTTATTGAGTCTTCTGAATCAACAAAATGAGAAAAGAAAAAGCTAAAAGAAATGAACTGGGTTATTCGTTATAAGCAGGAAAACATGTAACCCCTGCGTATTACGCGGGTTGACTGGCGGATCGTGTTCGGCGGGCAAAAGCTAGCGGGGTTTCAAGATCTTCGCCGTTAGCAACTCGGTGAAGGCTCATGACTAAAAATGTTCGGGGATCTATGTCGTTTTTCTTGCATGATTCAATCACGGTAAAAAGTGTGGCAGCAGTTTCTGCTCCGGTGTGATTGCCGGAGCCATAGTAATTTTTTCTTCCCACAACTGCGTGACGGATCGTGCGTTCGGCTTCGTTATTTGATAGCGGGATTCGGTGGTCTTCTAAAAATC